>JAKFYA010000131.1 GCA_021731095.1 Acidobacteriota bacterium
GGGCCGCGTCGCGGGACACGCCGTCATCGAGAACACGTACGCCGATGTCAAGGATGTGACCATCTCGGCCGGGCCATCCGAGATCACGGCGACAGGCCGTTTCTCGCTCGGGTATCCCCGAAAGGACGGGGGCGAGCAGATCAACGCCCGGGTGCGCGTCGCGCGACGCCCGGTGTCGGATTTGCGTGCCGCCTTCGCCCTGTATGACTACCGCGTCGATGGCGACCTGTCGGGCGAGTTCCACGTCTTCGGCGCCTACGAGAATCCGTATGGGTTCGGCATGATGTCCATCGAGCACCCGGTCGCGTACGGTGAGCCGCTGGATCTGGCGACGGCCTCCCTCCGATTCGAAGGGCAGGGCGTCCGGCTTGACGGCATTGAGATCCGCAAGGGGCCCGCCAGAGCGGCAGGGGCTGCCTATGTCGGATTCGACGGCGACTACTCGTTCAACATGGACGGCCGCAGACTGCCACTCGACGCGTTGGTGGCGGCCGACTATCCGCAATTGCCGCCGGTTGGCGGCACCCTCGACTTCAGCGCCACCGGCAGTGGCGTCTTCGAGAGCCCTGCCTACGACGTGAAGGCCACGCTGAGCGACGTCTTCATCGCGGACGAGGGCGTGGGCCGCGTGACCGGGGACCTGGCCATGCGCGGCGACATCCTCACCATGCGGTTCGAGGCCGCGTCCCCGCGTCTGGCGGTGTCCGGGGCGGGCCGGATTGATACCACCGACACGTATGTGTCGGACATCACGCTGCAGGTCACCGACACGTCGCTGGACCCCTACATCCGGGCGTTCAGGCCGTCGCTGCTGCCGTTCACGTCAGCCGTGGCGAGCGGTCGCATTCACGTCACCGGAGATCTCGCGGACCTTGAACAGCTGAAGGTCGACGTGAACGTCGATCGCTTCGACCTCAGCCTGTTCGATTACCGGATCCGCAATGCTGCGCCCATCGTCATGGCGGTGGATGGGCCGAACGTCCGGGTGACGGACATGCACCTGACCGGTGACGACACCCAGCTCGACGTCACGGGCGTGGCGAACCTCAACAGCCGTCTGGTCTCGGCGCGTGTGGGCGGGACGGCGAACCTCGGCATCATCCAGGGCTTTGTCCGGGACGTGCGGGGGTCCGGCCGGGCGTCGGTGGCCGCAGTGATCGACGGGCCGCTCGACAAGCTGGTGGTCAATGGCGGACTCACCATCGAGAATGGCCGGCTTCGGCACTTTGCTGTGCCGCACGCGATAGAGAACATCAACGGCATCGTGCAGCTTGATGCCAGGGGCGTCAGGCTCGACGGCGTCACGGCACGACTCGGCGGAGGCGACCTGACCTTTGGCGGTCGTGTGGACATGGACGGCTTCACGACCGGCCGCATTGGCGTCACGCTGAGTGGACGCAATGTCCGGCTGCGGTTCCCGGAAGGGATGCGGTCGCTGGTGGATGCGGATCTGTCCCTGACCGGAACCTCCGAGGGGGTCACGCTCGGGGGCGACGTGCTCGTGCGCAGCGCGCTCTACTCGCGTCGGTTCGACGCAGGATTCGTGTCACTTGGTGGAGGCGGAACGTCTGTCGCACCTGCGGCGTCGGCACCCGTGCTGCCCATCCGCTATGACGTGCGCATCAGCGCACCCTCGACCCTGCGCATCGAGAACAATACCGCCAGGATTACCGCGTCCGCCGATGTGCAGCTGCGCGGCACCTATGACAGGCCGCTTCTCTTCGGCCATGCCGAGGTCAATCGCGGACAGGCCCTCTTTGAAGGCAAGCGGTATGTGGTGACGCGCGGCACCATCGATTTCAACAACCCGTCCCGCATCGAGCCGTTCTTCGACGTGCAGGCGGAAACGCGCGTACGCGTGCCGGGGCAGACGTATCGCATGACCGTCAGTGCGGCCGGCACGATGGAACGACTGACGCCCCAGTTCACCTCAGACCCGCCACTGCCGGAGATGCAGGCCATCGCTCTGCTGCTGGGCAACATCTCGCCAGGGCAGGATGTCGAATTGAACCAGTACAGCACCAACATCACGCCGCAGCAGCAGTTGCTGCGCGACCGGGCCGCCCAGGCCATGACCGGGGCCCTGACCGCTCCGGTCAATCGCGCCGTGGAGCAGACGCTGGGTGTGGATACGTTCCAGGTCACGCCGACCCTGGGGGAGTTGTATCAGCAGTCGTCACGGCTGAACCCGAGCGCCAGGTTGACCATTGGCAAGCGTTTGTCCGAGCGGATCTTCCTGACGTTCTCGCGCACGCTGGCCTCGGCCACACGCGACCAGATCATCCTGCTCGAATATGACCAGAGCGATCGGTATTCCTGGGTGCTGTCGCAGAACGAAGATGACACCTACGCACTGGAAGTGCGCGTGAGGTACGTCTTCTGATGCGCCGCCTGGCCGCGCGTCTCGTGCTGACGGTGACAGCGCTGACCCTCGGGGCCGGTGCCGCGGGGGCGCAGGCGCTGGCGTCGCTGGTGGGCCAGGCCGTGACGGTCGTCGACGTGCAGCAGGAGGGACGTCCCGTGCTGGATCCGCTGGTGCGCAATCTGATTACCACCACCAGCGGTCGGGCACTCTCGATGGGCGATGTCCGTGACACGCTGGAGCACCTGGCAAACCTCGGTCGGTTTGAGGACGTGCAGGTGACCGCAGAGGCGGTCAGTGGAGGCGTTCGCGTGGTCTGGATGCTGACGCCTGCGCATCCAGTGAGGCAGATTGTCTTCCGCGGCACCCTGCGGATGCCTGAGGCAGAGCTGCGACAGACCGTCGTCGAGCGACACGGCCTGCTGCCGCCGGTCGCCCGCGTCGCCGAGGTGGAGCGGACGCTGCGCGAGTACTACCGTGACCACGGATTCCTGCGCGCAGTCATCACCGGCAAGGCCGAGGCCCGGCACGACCCTGACGCGTCGACGCTGGTCTTCGCCATCGAGCCAGGGGTGCGGGCCCTTGTGCGACGTATTCGCGTGGTGGGTCTGGACGGGACGGAACAGGCCGAACTGCTGAGCCGACTGCCGGTCCGCGTCGGAGAGCCGTACGACCTGCGCGACCTGCGGCAGTCCTTGTCGGGATACGAAACAGAACTGCGGGGTCGACAGTACTACGAGGCCCGGGTGGACCCGACCACCGAGTTCTCGGCCGACGGTGAGGCGCTCATCACCATTGCCGTGGAGCGTGGTCCGAAGGTGAGCGTCGTGTTCGCGGGTGATGCGTTGCCTCCGGCGGTGCGTGAGGCATTGGTGCCGATTCGTCAGGAGGCCTCGGTTGACGAGGACCTGCTCGAGAACGGCGCCGTCTCGATGCGGAACTATCTCTACGCGCGGGGCTTCCGCGACGCGACCGCCGAGTTCGCTCGACACGAGCGCGACGGGGCGCTTGAAGTGCTGTACACGGTCAAGAAGGGGCCGCGCTTCCTCCTGGATGAGGTGGTCGTGACGGGGGCCAGGGCCGTGGCCGTCACAGTCCTGCGTGCTGCCACGCGGCTGAAGACGGGGGACCCGTTCGTGCAGGCCAGCGTCGCCGGCGCCGTGCAGGCGCTGGTGAATGTGTACCGGGCGCGCGGCTTCACGCGCGCCACCGTTGAGTCGTCGGTGGTGACCGCTCCGGCCGCGGTCGGGGCGCCTGATCGGCGTGTCACCGTGACGCTGGCCGTCGCTGAGGGGCCGCGCGCCGTGATTGCCTCGGTGGGACTGGACGGTGTGTCGCAGGTGTCGGAACCGCAGGTGCGCGCGCTGCTGGTGTCGGTGCCGGATGCCGCCTATGCCCAGGCGCAGGCCCTGGCCGATCGCGACCGCATCGTGACCGAGTATCTCAATCAGGGCTTCGAGCAGGTCAGCGTGACACCCTCGGTCGTCCTGAGCGCCGACGGGACGCGCGCGGACGTCCGCTTCCGGGTGGATGAAGGCGCACAGGTGCTGGTCGACCACCTGATCGTGCTGGGCAACAGTCGCACCAGCGTGGCGACCATTGAACGTGAGCTGAAGTTGTGGCCCGGCCAGCCCCTGGGCTACGCGGCGCGCATCGAGAGCCAGCAGCGCCTCAGCGCGCTCGGGTTGTTCCGTGCCGTGCGAATCACGGTGCCTCGCAGCAGCTCGGATGTCCGGAAGGATGTGATTGTCGAGGTCGAAGAGGCGCCACCCACGTCGCTGGGGTACGGTGGTGGGCTGGAAGGTGGTCGTCGACTGCGACTGAATGCCGATGGGTCAGCTGTCGAGCGGTTCGACCTCGCCCCACGCGGGTTCTTCGAGATTGGTCGTCGCAACCTGTGGGGCAGCAACCGCTCTGTGAATCTCTTTACGCGGGTCAGCCTTCGCGCGAAGGACACCTTGCTGTCGCCGAATGGGTTGCAGGCGAAGGTGGCCGAGAGCCACTACGGGTTCAACGAGTACCGTCTGGTGGCGACGTACCGCGAACCGAGACTCGTTGATGCCCGCTCGGACCTGGTGGTGAACGGCATCCTGGAGCAGACCGTCCGATCGAGCTTCAATGTGCGGCGTCGGGAGGCCGGGCTCCAGGCCACGCGACGCATCTCCCGCGTGTACAGGGCCACGGGCACCTATGCCTATCGGTCCACCGAGTTGTTCGACGCGGTCTACAGCGCCGCCGAGAAGCCGCTGATCGATCGCGTGTTTCCGCAAGTGAATCTCTCGATGGTGTCGTCGTCCGGTGTGCGTGATACGCGGAATGACCCGCTGGACCCGGACCACGGAAGCCTTCTCGGACTTGAAGGGACGTTGGCCGCCAGGCGCCTGGGTTCCGAGGTGGGATTTGCCAAGGCCTATGCCCAGGCGTTTGCCTTTTACCGTCTGCCCGCGAGCCGGCGCGTCGTGCTGGCGCTGGCGGCGCGACTGGGCGTGGCGCGGGGATACCCCCGCAGCGTCGGGCGCACCGACACCACCGGTGCGCCGGTGCTGGGAGCCGATGGGCGTCAGGTGGTCGATGTAGTGGAGGACCTGCCGGCGAGTGAGCGCTTCTTCGCGGGTGGTGATACGACGGTTCGCGGATTCTCGCTTGACCGCCTGGGCGACACCGACACCATCACGGCGAGCGGGTTTCCGACGGGCGGCAACGGGCTCGTCGTGCTGAACGGCGAACTGCGGGCCTCACTGACCAACAGCCTGTCGCTGGTGGGATTTCTGGACGGTGGCAACGTGTTTCTGCGGGCCAGCGGGCTGACGGTGACCCGGCTGCGCGCGGCTGCCGGCCTCGGCGTGCGCTACAAGTCCCCCGTCGGTCCAATCCGGGTGGACTGGGGATTCAATCTCTCGCCGCGCGTGCTGGTGCCAGCCTCCACGGATGCGGACGGCACCGTCCACGCGGCATCACGCGAACGGGGCAACGTGCTGCACATCTCGCTGGGGCAGGCATTCTGATGAAGACGCGCGTAATGGCGCTTGGGCTCGTCTGGCTGGGTGTGGCGGCTCTGTCCGCCGCTCCGGTACTGCTCGACCGGACGGTGGCCAGGGTGGGCGAGCACGTGGTGCTGCTGTCGGACCTGCGAGTCGCCCGCGCACT
>JAKFYA010000154.1 GCA_021731095.1 Acidobacteriota bacterium
ACCAGGTGCTGCTGGCCCTGGACCGCAGTCGCCAGCGCGACGCCGGCGCGTAGCGCCGGCCTACTTCTTCTGGGCGGCTGCAGCAGTGGTCGTCGGCATGTCGAGCGTGTAGACATGCACGAGCGGACGAGCACCATCCACGAATGCCTGCGACACGTAGATGCGTCCAGTCGCCGGGTCATACGTCGCACCGTGCACCATCGTGGCCCAGGCCTGCTGCGGGAACGAGAGCTGCCAGTAGGCGTAGGGCCGGACCGACCAGGGCTGACGCAGCTTGTTCTTCACATCCACCAGTTCGGCCGCGTCGTAGGCCCACACCTGATAGACATACGGGTAGCCGTGCACGCCCTTGTCCTCGAACATCGGGTCGTTGCACTCGGGCCCGGTGCCGTAGCAGAAACGGCCGGTGCCCTGGCGCCCGAAGAACAGCACCGTCCGCGTGCCCTCCGGGAACACCACGCCGGTGATCTTGCTGGTGCCATTGAAGAGCGGGCTGGTCTCTTCCCACTTCACCAGCGGATTGGCCTCCGGATAGTAGGCCAACGGCGTCGCAGCGATGGGGTTGGTGGCGCCGAGGTCTTCAGGGTTGAACGCAAACAGCGGCGGCCCGTAGGACGTGCGGCTGATGATGGGAATACAGCACTGGCCTGTGAGCGCCTTCGCGCCGAGCACGCCCTGGAAGCCCTCAGGGATGCTGGCCATGAAGCCCGACACAAAGCCGGTCTGCGGAGCGGTCACGGTGAAGGGGCCCAGCGTGTCGGTCTTGTTGCTCAGGTCCGTCGACGACACGAAATGCGACTTGGCCTGCCGTCCCGAGCCGTCGTAGTAGGCGTACTGGGTCGTGATCAGCTTGTTGCCCGCCACCAGCAGGCCGCCCACCTTGATGTCGTTCGGGTCACCAGGGTTCACTTCGCGCGCCTTGCCATCCACCGGATCGGCAAAGGACTGCAGCACCGTGGCCGTCCGGAGTTTCTCGATGTTGGCGTTGTTGACCGGGTCTGGAATGCTGATTTCGGCCACCTGCTGCTGCCAGTCGTGGCCGACCCAGAACAGCGAGTTGTGCGCAGGATTGAAGGCCATCGGTCCTGAGTACCCGAAGCTCGACGTGCCGATGGTGCCGGCGGGTACACGGAAGGCCCCTTCGTAGTGCAGGGCCGTCTTCGGAATGAGCGGCAGGTCCAGCAGGTTCTTCACCGACACCGTCACCGGAGCCGATTGGGTCGGCGTGCCGCTCACCGTGACGCCCACGGCCGTCAGGCTGTAGGTGCCCAGGCCAGGCGGCATCCAGGTCAGCGTGTACGGGGCGGTGCGGGCCGTGCCGAGAAGTGTGGTGCCGTTGTAGAAGTCGACCTGCGAGAACTCGCCGGTGACGGCGGCTGTCACCGTGACGGAGGCCGGCGGAATGTAGGCGGCATTCGGCGTCGGTGAGGTGAGGCGGACGGGAGCCGTGGCCTCTGAGGTGAGTGGTACCCCAAGCTGCAGACCGTAGGACCGGATCGATGCGACAATGCTCCCTTTGGCGGCAATGACACCAGCCAGGCACGCAATGGCGACCAGGACGAGCAGACGTGGCTTGTTCACCGACTTGAGGATAGTCATGTCAAGTCCGGATTGTACTCTGACTGTGGCTGTGACCGTCGTCCGAGCTCCGCGAGTCGCCCAATGACCACCGCCCAGCCCGGCCCGGGCGTGTCCGTGGTGATTCCCTCCTACAACTGCGCGAACTACGTCGGCGAGGCCGTCGAATCGGTGCTGGCCCAGTCCAGGCCCCCACACGAGGTCATCGTGGTGGACGACGGATCCACCGACGACACGGCCACCGCGCTCCGACCCTATCTCGGCCGCATCCGCGTCCTCTCCCAGGCCAACCGCGGGCTCCCCGCGGCCCGGAACGCCGGGGCCGCACTGGCCACCGCGCCGTGGATTGCGTTTCTGGATGCGGACGACACCTGGCTGCCCGAAAAGCTCTCCCGGCAGATGACGCTGGCTGACGACCCGGCGGTGGCGCTCATCTACTCCGACCGGTTCAATACCGGAGCCCGTGGCACGTTGCCCGCCGTGCAGGGGCATCGCCTGGAGCTGTACGAGGGCGACATCTTCGTGCCGCTGCTGGTACAGGGCAATCACCTCACCGCCTCGAGTGCCGTCGTCAGGGCAGACGTGTTCCGGGCACTGGGCGGCTTTGCCGAACATCTCCGCGCGGCCGAGGACTGGGACCTCTGGGTGCGGGTGGCCGAGAACCACCGGGTGGCCGTGTGTCGCGAACCCCTGGTCTGCTATCGCTACCATGCCACGCAGATGAGCGGCGACCCGCGCCGGATGCGGGATGCCAGGCGGGAGGTGGTGGACCGTGCCCTCGCCACTCCTCGTGGCCGTGCGCTGGACCCTGGTGTTCGGCGCGAGATTCTCGGGTCCGTCGCGAGGAACAACGCCATGGGGCTGTCGCGGCATGGCGCGTGGCGTGCGGCGCTGGTCGAGTACCGGGCGGCACTGACGGCCACGCCGTTCGACCGCCGCATATACGTCGACCTGCTCCGGTTTCTGCTGCGGCGTCACACATGAGCACGGAACCTCAGGCGATGGGCCAGAACCGCGCGTTGCGCATGCTGGTCGTGACACAGGGCTGCCCGTGGCCGGCGACCACGGGCGGGCAGCTTCGGCTGCACCATCTGATTGGCGCGATGGTTGACCGCCATCGCGTCACCCTCGTGACGCCAGGACCGGGTGACGCCCTGCCCGCGACGCAGCCGGCGTGGACGGCTCGGTGCGAGCAGGTGGTCGTGGTGCCCGACATCCCGGGTAGAGAAGCGGCCAGTCGCGCGGTCTACGGCCTGTGGGCGCCGGCCTCACGCCGTCTCCGCACGTTGCTCGGGCGGCGATTTCCGGCGTCGGTGCTGGAGCACTGGGACGACCGCGTTGTGGAGATCCTCCGCGCGTTGCGTGCGGGCGACGGGGAATTCGATCTGGTGTGGGCCGAGCGTCCCGCTGCGGCAGAGATGGCGAGAGCCGCTGGATTCCGGCAGATCGTCGTGGATCTGCCAGACCTGGACACCGTCATCCTGTCCCGCGCACTGGCTCATGCGGGCCGGTACCTGTCCAAGCCACTCCACTATGCCGAGCTGGCCAAGCTGACCAGGTACGAACGATCCCTGCCGGCACGCTTCGGCACGGTACTGGTGTGCAAGGACGAAGACCAGCGCTTCTTTCCCGACGGCGGGCGGCAGGTGTCCGTCGTCCCCAACGGTGTGGAGCCGCTGGCTGCGCTGGATCCGCGTCGTGAGCAGCCGGGCGAGTTGCTGTTTGTCGGCACGCTGTTCTGGGAAGCCAACGTCCAGGCGGTCCGCTGGTTTCACCAGCTGGTGCTGCCCGCCATTCGCACGGCTGTGCCCGGCGCGCGCTTCGCGATCGTCGGTCGCCAGCCAGTGCCGACCGTGCTGGCGCTGGCTGATGGTGTGTCCTGCACCGTTCACGGCGACGTGCCCGATATCCGCCCGTTCTACGAATCGGCCGCCGTCGTCGTTGCGCCCATCTGGCTCGGGAGCGGCACGAAGCTGAAAGTGCTCGAGGCTCTTGCGCTGGGGCGGGCGTTGGTAGCCACCAGCATCGCCGTCGAGGGGATCGACCTCAGGCCGGGCATCGACTTCGCGCTAGCCGATACACCCGAGGCGTTTGCCGACACCTGCGCGCACCTGTTGGCCGATGCGGACGCCCGGCGACAGCTGGCCGAGCAGGGGCGAGCCCGTGTGCTGGAGCGCTATACCTGGGAGGCCATCGGCACGGAGGCCAATCGGGTGATCGAGGCGGCTATCCCGGAAACGGCCGACCAGGGCTGAGCGCCAGTCGCAGGGCCAGTCGCGCCGTTTCCCAGGTGGGTGCCAGACGAATCAGGCCGACGGCGTCGGCCACCCGCGCCAGCGGCCCCATTCGGGCAGCCCGCGCGTGGACCACGCGCGACTGCATCATGGCCAGCGAGCGCTGGAAGGCGCGTCGCTCGTCGGGACGGATGCCCGACGCCAGCCGCGCCCGGCTGCGCTCCACGCGCCTGGCATAGCTGCTGATCATCTTCTCGCCATAGACCAGATCCCCGGAGTTGCCCTCGTGGCGGCGCACGAGCAGCGTCGGCTCATCAACGAACAGCGCAGGGCCACAGGCGGCCACTTCCGTCACGAACTGTGCTTCTTCGGTAAAGCTGATCGCCTCGTCGAACCAGAGGTCCCGGCCGGCCAACCGTTCGCGCCGCACCATGCTGCCCTGAATGCGGAACGGAAATCCGCACTCGAAGAGCGTCCGTCGCCAACGGTCGTTCGAGCGCCACAGATGCGCGCCCTGGCCCTCGAACCCGCTTGCCAACACCCGCGTGAGCGTGGCCGAGAAGGCCGAGGTCTGCACAGCCGCGTCACCGTCGCCGGTGAAGCGAAAGTGCGAGAAGGCGATGGCCGCCTCTGGCACGCGGAGCAGCGCCGCGCGCAACGTGGCGACATGCGTGGGAGCCCACAGGTCGTCAGAGTCGAGGAAGGCCACCAGCGGGGCCGTGGCGGCACGCAGGCCCGTGTTGCGCGCGGCGCTCACCCCGGCGTTCGCCTGATGCAGCACCTGAATCTGTCCCGCCGCCACGAACGGCGCCAGTACGGCGGTGGTGTTGTCCGTGGAGCCGTCGTCCACTACCAGCACCTCGATCCCGAGTGCCGTCTGGGCCAGTGCCGACGCCACTGCCTCCACGACCATGGCGGCGCGGTTGTAGGTCGGGATGACCACCGACACCTCAGGCATGCGGTCCTCCAGGCGACGCCGTCCCGGCACGATGCGGATTGGGTGAGGTCTGATTGACGGGCACATAAGGCCAACGACTGCGCAAGCGGTTCAGTGGGGCCTCCAGGACGTACCACGACAGGGACGCGAGTGCGATGGACACCACGGTCGATCCGACGAAGGGCACCCAGCCTTGCGCCGACACCCAGGGGACCAGGGCCGGAGCGACGACCGGCACGATGAAGCCCAGGCAATAGTGAATCAGATAGATGCCGTACGAGATGGTGCCGAGATATACCAGCGTCGGCGTCTCAAGCCAGCCGGTGCCGCGTCCGCCTCTGGCCACGCGGTCAACCACCCAGGCGAAGAGCAGGGCGGCCATGCTATTGCCAAGTGTGACCCGAAGTCGCCAGGCCGTATCGAACTCCTGAGCGACGCTGGTTCCCACGAGACCAAGTACGCCGATCCACCACATCCAGTCTGGCAGTTTCGATTCGCCAGCCCGATGCCTCCACGCCAGCAGGGCGCCGATCCCGAGCGAATCCAGGGAGGAGGTCATGGGCGCCTGCGCCAACGTGTCGTTTCCCGTCCAGGCGAAGACGGCAGCCCGGCTGATCGGGCCCAGCAGCACGGCTCCCGCCATCGCGGGGCCGAGGGCCCGCAATGGCAGGAGCAGGATGATCCACGGCCAGACCAGGTAGAACTGCTCTTCCACCGCGAGCGACCAGGCATGGGCAAACGCCGTTGGCCATCCACCC
>JAKFYA010000479.1 GCA_021731095.1 Acidobacteriota bacterium
GAGCCAGGCAGCGAAGAGGGCTCCCTGGAAGTAGCGTGCGATGGCGCCGGTCGATGCGATGAGGCGTGCGCGGCGCATGGTGCGGCTGGAGAGAAGAATAGCGCGCTGGGGCTGGGGATGGGTGGCAATAACTTCCTGGCGTGCAAACCCTCGAAGGGAAGGACCGCCCGATCCTGGCCGAATCCGCCGGTCCTTCCCTTCGAGGGCTTACTCGCCGAGCCCTGGTCCCGTCTTTGCCAACAGACGGACGTGCAACGGTCGACCACGTTCCACCTGATTCTTGCGCTCATGCTCACGGCCGTCGAGCGACCCCAGCTGGACGACGCACGTCATGCGGTCAGATTCGTCCTGGACGGAGACACGCTGGCTCTCTCAGGCCGCACCCGTATCCGCCTTCTCGGCATTGATGCGCCAGAGCTTGGTGCCGGATTCGACACACCCGCGCCCTTTGCACAAGAGGCCCGACAGAAGCTGACCGAGCTGGCCGGCCAACGATACGTCCGGCTCGAACGCGACGCGGAGGCCGCCGACAGGTATGGGCGACAGCTCGCGTACGTTTATCGAGACGACGGCCTCTTCCTCAATGCCGAGATGTTGAGGGCAGGCATGGCGCGCCTGTCGGCGCGCCTGCCGCTGCGCCGCCTCGATGAACTGCGCCGAGCGGAGCGGTCGGCACAGCAAGCGAGGCGTGGAATCTGGGGGGACCGCCCAGGTATTCCGCCCTCACGTGCCTCTCACTCAGAAGCGGACACGAAGCCCAAACGTCGGAAGGAGGGGAATGCCCGCCTCCCGCTTCAGCACCAGCTTGGGCTTGTCGGACGTCGGGTCGTACTCGAGCGTCGCATCGAGCGTCCCGGCATTGCGCCTGTTCGTCACGTTGATGACCTCGAGATAGAGCTGCCAACGCCTGTCCATCCAGCCCGGGCGAAAGGTCAGCCGCGTATCGACACGCGCAAAGAAGGGCAGCCGGGCCGTATTCAGATTGTCCACACCGCCGAGGTCAACCGAGTACACCAGCCGGCCTTGAGGGTCCTGATCCGGCACAACCACTGAGGCACCCGCCTCATCGACACGTTCCGTGCCTGCGACGCGAAGACCCAGGGCCGGCGTCCTCGGGAAGCCCGAAGCCAGCCGTGCCGTCACCGCCAGCTCCAGCAGGCGCGACAACTGGTATGACGTGACGGCACTGACGGCGTGACGCCGGTCATAGTCGAAGGCATAGGTGCGCCCATACGCCTCTGTGTGCGCACGTCCGTAGGTGTACGACGCCCAACCCGTCAGCCTGTCCGTCGAGGAACGTGCCTTGCGGGACACATACAGGTCAAAGCCGGCCGACCTGCCCCTCCCGTCATTTGACGGGGTGCTCGTGATTTGTGCTTCGCGTGGCACGCTTGAGGACAGCTCATCCGGGAACCGGTAGTTCGCCACCCTCGCCGCCACCTGCTGGGGCGACTCCAGTTGCCCGACCAGCAACCGATCGAAGGTCTTCACATAGCCCTCAAGCCGCGCAACGAAAGCGGAACCAAGGTTCCGCTCCACCGACACGATGCCGTGCCATGAACGCTCGCTCTTGAGCTTCAGCGCACCAGTCCCCGTGAGTTCCACGAAATAGTCGCCCTGCAGCAGCTTTTCATAGCCGGGGCTTTGCGCATACATCCCGCCGGCTGCCCTGAGGCGGAGTCCCGCACCAGGCTCAGCACCAAGCGACACACGCGGCGACACCGTCCACTCACGATTCACACTGCTATAGTCGGCACGAACTCCAGGTTCCACGGTGAGCCGTGGGGCCAGCTCCCACCGGTCGGCGAACCAGGCCGCACTGCGCCCGGTCTTTCGCGCCGAGTCCAGCAACGAGGGAAGCCCGGTGCCGCCTCGGGAGCTCGAACCGTTGGCGACTGAGGTGTTCCGGTCACCCGCAATCGTCCACCCCCATCGCGTATCCAGACCGTGAAACTCCCCGCCGGTCTGCAACAGATGCCGCCCTCCAACCAGTGAAGAGAACTCCTGTCTGAGAGAGAGGTCCCGCAGCAGGATGTCCCGCGTGAACACAATCTTCGACAGGGCCGGGTCGCCTGGCGCATTGGAACGGCGGCTGTCGTTGTTGACCTGCCCGTCCACATCGAGGCTGTCTGTATTCCTGTACCAGGCCAGAACGGTCTTCGACGTTGTCGCGGAGCCAAGGGTCGTAAAGAACGAGGCCGAGGCGAGGTCGTTCCTGGACGCCGCCTTTAGTCCGAAACGCTCGGGCGAATCATCGCTATCGAACTCGGCGTTCGTCTTCTCTCGGCTGTACAACCCAGTCAGGATCAGGCGTTGTCCCTGCCGAGGAACCAACGTGACATTCGCCTGGAGGTCGCCGAACGAGGGCAGCGACTGGTCGATAAGCTTGCCGACAATCAGGTCGTAATAGGTTCGGCGGCCCGTGACGAGCCATGAGCCTGGAGCGCCTTTCAGCTTGCCCTCGAGCACAATGTTCGCATCGGTGATGCCCATCGTCGCGGTGCCACCCACTGTGCGCGCGCCATTGCCTGGACGATTGTCGACCACCAGCAACGAGGACAGGCGGTCGCCGTACTTCGGGCTGAAGCCGCCAGCTGTCAGCTCGAAGTTCTCAACCGTCTCCGGATTGAAGGCGCTGGTCAGGCCAAACAGGCGATACGGGTTGTGGATTTCCACGCCGTCCATCATGGTCAGGTTCTGATCCGGTCCACCGCCGCGAACGGTCAACCGACTGCCAAACTCGTCGGTGGCCGCCACGCCAGGCAGCGTCTGGAGAACGCGAAACACGTTGTCGGCCGCCCCTGCCACGCTGCGGACCTCCAGTGGCGACACCGCAGTCGCCGCCACGGGCACTTGCACCGCAGACGTGCGCCCGGTGACGCTGACTTCTTCCGAAAACTGGGAGCGGCTCACCAGCAGAATCTCCACCGGCAGGGATGCCGTGGTTGCGCTCACTTCGAAGACCCGCGATTCCGGAAGATACCCATCGGCTTCAGCCACAACGGTGACGGCCTCGCGCGGTGCCGTAATCACGAACGTCCCGTCCGGCCCGGTCACGGCCTGGCGGCCTGCGGCCTCGACCCGCACCCCCGGAATCGCAGCCATCGTGTGAGCGTCGAGGATGCGCCCCGATACTGTGACCGTCTGCAGGGCTGCCGTCGCGGACGGGGCGGGAGGCGGCACCGCCTCTACACGAGCCTGGGCAGAGACAAGGACGACGAGGGCAAGGCCGGACGCAACGATTCGCTGTTTCACCATGGTTCCTAAGGTAGGACGCCAGGAGGCGGCGTCAGGTTCTACCGTACCAGTGATCTTACGGGTCGATCAGGTCCACGGGGCGTCGTGGCACAATGCGGTCACCATGTCGGGACTGTGTTGTGGCACCCGTGTCCTCTCCGCACTGCTCGTCGTATGCGGGATGGCCGGAACTGTGTCTGCGCAGGAGGTCGGATGCTCGGTGTCCAATCAGAACCTCTTTGTGCGAGAGGTCATGACAGACCTGTACCTCTGGTACGACCAGGTCCCCGCCGTCGACCCTGTTCGCTACGATTCGCCGGCAGCCTACCTCGACGCCGTCCGCGCCAGACCCAGAGACTCGTTCAGCTACATCGCCCCACGGGCGTCAGAAGAGGCGTTTTTCTCCGACAGCCAGTTCGTCGGCTTCGGCTTCGCCCTGGGATTCAGTGGTGCGCAACTGGCCGTGGTCCAGGTGTTTCCGGGCGGCCCAGCCTCAGAGGCCGGCCTTGTTCGAGGCGATGTCATTGCTGCGATCGGTGGCGTGCCCGTACTTCAGCTCTACTTCGCGGGCCAGCTCGAGGCGGCTCTGGGTGCGCCAGAGGCCGGCGTAGGGGCGGAATTCGACATCGTGTCTGCCGCGGAAGCACCACGCCGGGTACCGCTCGTGAAGCGACTGGTCACCATTCCCACGGTGACGGCGATCAGAGACTTCGAGGTCGGAGACCGGCGTGTCGGGTATCTGTTCTTCCGGAACTTTGTCGAGCCGTCCGTGGCAGCGCTGGATGCCGCCTTCGCCGAACTCAAGCGGGCGGGCGTCAACGAGCTGATTCTCGACCTGCGGTATAACGGCGGCGGACTGGTCTCGGTCGCACAGCATCTCGCCAGTCTGATTGGCGGTACCACCACGGCCGGAGCAGTCTTCGGGCAGTACGAGCACAACAACCGCTACACCTCCTACAACCGGCGGCTCTTGTTTGAAGAGCCGCCCGCGCAGGCACTCTCGTTGAGCCGGCTCGTCGTCATCACGTCGCGGTCCTCTGCCTCGGCGAGCGAGCAGGTCATCAATGCGCTGCGCCCGTTCATGCCGGTGGTCATTGTGGGCGACCGCACCTACGGCAAACCTGTAGGTCAGTACGCCATCCCGTTCTGCGACAAGGTCCTGGCGCCCGTGTCGTTCTCATTGAAGAATGCGGCCGGCGACGGTGACTTCTTCGACGGCCTGACGCCGGACTGTTCCGCCGCTGACGATCTTGGTCATCAGTTGGGCGAGCCACAGGAAGCCTCACTGCGCGAAGCTCTCGCCTACCTTGCGTCGGGACGCTGCAGTGAACCGACGGCCACGCCGGCCCGAGTGCGGCCACGATCCCTGCCGTTCAAGCCGCGCGGGTGGTCGTCCGTCATCAACGCGCATTGACGTGACAGGCGCACCCACCGGCACCGGGGTTCGCTGGCTCCTTGGCGCAGGGGTCGGGCTGTTCGCGCTGTGTGTGGCCACGGCTGCGCCCCTCCATGCGCAGTCACCCTCCGAGGTACTGCGATGGGGGGCTGATGCCGAGGGCGGTGCACCGTTTGTCGAGGCAGATCCCGCACATCCAGAGCAGGTCGTCGGATTCGAAGTGGATGTGGCCCGACTGATCGCCGACGGTCTTGGGCGCGCTCCGATGTTCGTGCAAGCGGCCTTCACGAGCCTCGACGCGCTGGTGGCGCGTGGCGACTTTCACATCGCCATGGGCGGAGTGGAAGACCTGCCGGTTCGTCGGGCTCACCTCGCACTCACCATTCCCTACTACGAGTTCCCCGAGGTCCTGACCGTGCGCGCGACTGACCGCCAGCGCTTCAGGACCCTGGCGGACTTGCGTGGCCACCGCGTTGCGACGCTCGGCGCGACCCTGGCGTACGACCTGCTCATGGACGCGAGGGCGACACACGGCATTGCCGTGCAGGTGTACGAAGACGACGTCCACCCCTATACAGACCTGATGCTGGGGCGTGTCGATGCGGTGGTGCTCGACCAGGTACTGGCCGAGCGCGGCGTCCGTCGCAATGCAGGTCTCGTGAACCAGCCTGACCCGCTCGCGATCGGGCACTACGTCGCTGCCCTCTCGCCACGGAATGCGGCGCTCAGGGATCAGATCGATGGCGTCCTCAGGCGAGCCATGGCGGATGGCCAGCTTGAGGCCATCTTCAGGCGATGGGGTCTCTGGAACGAACGCCAGCCTCAGCTCTATGCCAGGGTGGGCGG
>JAKFYA010000331.1 GCA_021731095.1 Acidobacteriota bacterium
GCGCCAGCGCGCGCGAGAGGTTCTCGCCCTTGAAACGCGGCGACCGCGTGCGCCAGTCGTCGGCGGGCAGGGCTGCCACGCGGGCGGCGCTGAAGGTGCCGGTGAGCAGCCCCGACTGCATGGGGCTGTAGACAATCACGCCGGTGTCGTGCGCGGCGCACCAGGGCAATTCAGCCTCGGCGACGTCGCGCCTGATGGCGGAGAACGGCGGCTGCAGCGTGTCCACGTGACCCAGCCGTTCGGCTGCTTCAAGCTGGACCGCCGAGTGGTTCGAGAGCCCGGCGGCCCGAATCTTTCCCTCGGCCTTGAGGTCCTGCAGCGTCTGCCAGTAAACCTCCAGGGGCGTGTCGTCGTCTGGCGGCCAGTGCATCTGGTACAGGTCGATGCAGTCCACGCCGAGTCGCATCAGCGACGCCTCCACTTCGCGCCGGATGCTGGCCGGTGCCCCGGCCCGTCGGGGCACCTCGTCGCGCGTCGCCCACACCATGCCGCATTTGGTGAAGACGTAGGGGCGGCGGTCGCGGGGCAGGGCCTGCAGCGCCTGCCGCACCACCTCTTCCGAGTGGCCAAGGCCGTAGACCGCTGCCGTATCAATCCAGTTGATGCCGTGATCCACCGCGGCGTGAATCGCGTCGATGGAGGCCTGGTCGTCCTGCGTGCCCCAGCCGAACTCGTAGGCGCCGCCGCCTGTCGCCCAGGCGCCGAAGCCGACGCGGGTGATGGCCATGCCGGTCGTGCCGAGTGGGCGGGTGGGCAGTGTGGTCTGCATGGCGATATTGTTACCACGTGCCTGTCATCGCTCCGTACGGAACCTGGATGTCGCCGCTCACGGCCGCCGATGTGTCGGCGGGCTCCATCCGGCTCGACCTGGTGGATGTAGACGGAGACGCCGTCTACTGGCTCGAAGGGCGACCCGCAGACGAGGGACGCATTGCCCTGGTGCGCTGGACGGCAGCGGAAGGCGCGCGGGACATGACGCCACCCGGCGCGAATGTCCGGACGCGGGTGCATGAGTACGGCGGCGGCGCGTGCTTGGTGCGTGGTGGCACGGCCTACTACGTCGAGAACCGCGACCAGCGCCTCTACCGTCTCGGCCATGACGGAAGTCCCGTCGCGCTGACACCTGAGGGACCGTGGCGCTACGCGGACGCCGATCTCCACCCGTCTGGCCGCTGGCTGGTCTGCGTGCGCGAGGATCACACAGGCGTGGGCACCGGTCCGGGCGAGGCCCACGAACCGGCCAACACGCTGGTGCGCGTGTGGCTGGACCGGGCGCCCGAAGCCGTCGATGCGGTCGAGGTGCTCGTGTCAGGTGACGACTTTTATGCGGCACCCCGCATCAGCCCAGATGGGCGCCGGCTCTGTTGGATCGCGTGGCGGCACCCGAACATGCCGTGGGACGGCACGGACCTCCGGGTGGCGGACCTCACGGACGACGGCACGCTGGCCAACATCCGGCAGGTCGCGGGTGGCGACCATGAGTCCATTCACCAGCCTGGCTGGTCGCCGGACGGGCAACTCCACTTCGTGTCGGATCGCACGGGGTGGTGGAATCTGTACCGCGAAGGACCATCGGGCATGGAGCCGGTGTGTCCGATGGAGGCCGAGGTCGGCGGTCCGCTCTGGAACTTCGGTCCCAGAGCGTGGGCTTTTGCCGGGCCTGAGCGCCTGCTCGTGGTGTCGACCCGTGCCGGCGTGCGACGCCTGCACGACGTCCAGCCCACGACAGGCCGCGTCACCGAGGTGCCGATGGCCGTGGAACCCGGGCGGCTGCTGGCCACGACGCTGACGCACGCCGTCTTTCTCGGGCACTCGACGTACGACCCTGATGCCGTGGTCCGGCTGAACCTGGCGACGCGCGCGCTGGAGACGGTGACGCGCGCCGCCGCGCCGGCCCTGTACGGGAGCTTCGTGTCGGCCCCGGAGGCGATTACCTTCCCTACCTCCGGCGACCGCGAGGCACACGCGTTCTACTACGCACCGGGCAATCCCGAGTTCCGCGGTCCCACGACCCAGCGCCCGCCGCTCATCGTGATGAGCCATGGCGGCCCCACCTCCGCCGCACAGACCCGCCTGTCGCTCGACATCCAGTTCTGGACCACGCGCGGCTTTGCTGTGGTGGACGTCGACTACGGTGGGAGCACGGGGTACGGTCGCGCCTACCGCGAGCGCCTGAACAGTACCTGGGGCCAGACCGACGTGGACGACTGCGTGGCGGCCGCCGAGTTCCTGGTGGCGCGCGGCTGGGCCGACCCGGCCCGACTGGCCATTCGGGGCGGCAGCGCGGGCGGATACACCACGCTGGCGGCGCTCACCTTCAGGCCCGGCGTGTTCAGTGCCGCGGCGAGTTATTACGGCATCTGCGATCTCGAGGTGCTGGCGCGCGACACCCACAAGTTCGAGGCGCGCTATACCGACTCGCTGGTGGGACCGTACCCGGAGGCGAAGGCCAGGTACGTCGCGCGGTCGCCCATTCATGCGGTCGACCGGTTGGCCTGTCCGCTCATCCTCCTGCAAGGCGAAGAGGATGCCGTGGTGCCACCCAACCAGGCGCGGTTGATGGCCGATGCCGTGCAGGCCAAGGGCCTCCCGGTGGCCCTGCTCATGTTCCCCGGCGAGCAGCACGGGTTCCGGAAGATGGCGACCATCGTGCGGGCACTGGAAGCCGAGCTGGCGTTCTACGGGGCAGTCTTCGGGTTTCCGCCGGCGGACCCCATCGAGCCGCCTCCCATCGACAACCTCGACGCCTGGCGTCGCCGTCGGCTGCTCAGCCAGCTCGAACGCGGGATCACCCTGACCGGCTCGTCCTCCGGCGCCTAGTGCGTCATGGCGTAGACCAGCACATCCATGCCGAGGGCATAGCCGTTCACCGAGTAGAGGCGGAAGTAGTTCGGGTCTTCGCCTTCGCGTTCCCACGAGTCGCCGATGTCGGTGTTGTGGGTCATGAACACCATCACCCGGCCATGTCTGTCCAGCACCGCCCGCCCGTGTGGCTGCCGGCTCTCGGTGCCACGTTCGGACGCGTGACCGGCGCGGAGCCAGAAGTTGATGGACGAAATCTGCGGCACACCGTTCGGCAGGACCAGGTGGCTGCGGTACAGGGCGTGGTCGAGCGGCAGGTCGACTATCGGGAACTCGCCAGCCGGCAGCGCCTTGCGGAGCTGTTCCTCCCAGGCGCTCCAGGCATAGTCGCCCCAGAAGTCGTCCACCCAGAGAAAGCCGCCCTTGTCCAGGTAGTCGCGGAGCGCAAGTGCCTCCGACGGGTCGAGGTAGGCCGCGCCCACCTCGGTCATCATCACGAACGGACAGCCGAACAGGGTCGGATCGGTGAGGCGCACCACGAGATGCCGTGGCTGCCGGCGGTCGAAGCTGACGCGGGTCTTCGTGAGCTCGGACAGGCGGATGGAGACGTTCTCGTCGGCCTGCGGATAATCGACGCTCCACCCGCCCCCATCGCCATTCGGGTTCTGGCGGAACGCCGCCCGGCAGAACTGGAAGCCGCCGTCGAAGTCGCGCTCGGTCGCCAGGGAAATGGCAAAGCGACCCCGTTGGGCCGCGGCCGACGCCACCATCGCCAGGAGAAGCGCAGCGGCAAGGCCTGCCGCCAGCCGGGTTCGCACGCGGACAGTCTAGCAGCGCACAGGGCCGTGCCTGATGTAGCATTTTCGTCGTGACACGACGCGCCCTCATTCTTGTGACCACGCTGGCCCTTGCGGCCGGCATCGCCTGCAGCAGCAACGCGCCGGCCCCGGAACCGGCCGCCTCGGCCGATCGCACGCCCGCGCCCGTGCTCAAGCCGAGGGCCGCGGAGCCGAAGGCCGAGGCCCCGAAGCCGAACGGTGCGCCCGCCCCGCGCAAGCCGAAGTCCGACGCGGCGCCCGCGCCGACCCCGGCCGCCCCGGCCGCGCCCGAACCGGAAGCGCCGGCGGCGCCGACCGGCGGCACGCTGCGCATCACGGCCGATGTGCCCAACGCGCAGGTGTTCCTCGACCGCGTGTTCCTGGGTGCCGCGCCCGTGACGGCCAACGACGTGAAGCCCGGCAACCACCGGCTGAACGTGTCGGCCGAAGGGTATGACGGCATCGCCGAGTCGATCGATGTCGAGCCGGGGCCACGGGACGTCATGATTCGCTTCAAGGAAGTGAAGCTGAATCTCGCCATCGATGTGGTGCACAAGCACCGGATGGGGTCGTGCAAGGGCAGGCTCGTCGCCACGGCGACCGGTCTCCGGTATGACACCACCGAGAAGGGCGATGCCTTCACCGCCGGCATGAACGACCTGGAGCAGTTCGAGATCGACTATCTCGAGAAGAACCTGAAGGTGAAGATCAGGAAGGGCAAGCAGTTCAACTTCACCGACCCGGATGGCAACGCGGACAAGCTGTTCGTGTTCCACCGTGATGTCGAGAAGGCCCGGGCGCGCCTGAAGAAGGGCGACGCACCGGCGCAGTAGGGGCGCGTGTGGACAGGACCGGCGGCGCGCCCGCGCCGCCGGGGTCCTCGTCCGGGCTAGAGCGCCTTGATGGCGGCCAGCACCTCGTCGGCGTGGCCGTCAATCTTCACCTTGTCCCACCGCTTCGCCACCTTCCCGTCTGACCCGATGAGGTAGGTGGTGCGGGCGACGGCCATGAACTTCCGGCCGTACATCGACTTTTCCACCCACACGCCATACTTCTCGGCGATCGCATGGTCGGCATCGGCCAGCAGCGGGAAGGTGAGGCTGTACTTGGTGGCGAACTTGGCCTTGCTCTTCTCGTCGAGAATGCTGACGCCGAGCACGATGGCCTTGCTCTTCCCGAACGCTGGCAGGCGTTCTTCGAACGCGCAGGCTTCCTTGGTGCACCCGGAGGTGTCGTCCTTCGGATAGAAATAGAGCACCACCGGCTGGCCGGCGTAGGCCGAGAGGCGATGGCTCACACCAGCCTGGTCCTTGAGGGTGAAGGCGGGGGCTTTGGTACCGGGTTCGATCAGTGACATGGCTCTGCCCGTGATGAAATGGGGACTGGATGAACGCTGGACGCGCGGTCGCTGCTGACGACCGCCTTGCGATTGTAGCCGAGCGGAGCTGGACGCACGGCGAGCTGCGTGCCGCGGCTGCGCGCGTGGCCCGGCGACTGCTGGCTGGACGTGCTGACCTCGATGAGGCGCGTGTGGCCGTGGTGGCGCAACCCGGCTTTGCGCTGGCGGCGACCCTGCAGGGCATCTGGCAGGCCGGCGGCGTGGCCGTGCCGCTGGCTGTGGAGCATCCCCCAGCCGAGCGTGCCTACGTGATTGAGGATGCCGGCGCCACCCTCGTTGAGGCGGAGGCGCTGGTGGCGGACGCGGCGGAGGGCGCCCCGGTCACGTTGCCGGCGGTGGATCCGCGTCGGCGGGCGCTGATTGTCTACACCAGCGGCACCACCGGCCGCCCGAAGGGCGTGGTCACCACGCATGCCACCATGGGCGCGCAGGTGGATTCGCTC
>JAKFYA010000185.1 GCA_021731095.1 Acidobacteriota bacterium
AGCGAGACCCCACGTGCCTTGACGTTCAGCGCTCCGGTCAGGCGGTGCCGGAGGTCGTTCCGGCTGGCACCCCATTCGAGCGTCGGGTGCTGGCTGTTGGCTGGAAGGCTGAGCGCGCCATCGGCATCATTGCGGGCGCGCCCGAGCGAGTAGTTCAGCGTCGCCTGCAGCCGCTTGCCCCAGAGCGACCCGCTGTTGACCCCGAGGTCCAGCCCCACCTGGTCCGAGCGTCCGAGGGGCATGATGCGCAGGAGATTCCCGACAGACGGGTCCGGGCGAACGCCGCCGACCGGCACGTTCAGGTTCCGCGCGCGGGGCTCCTCCCGTCCCAGTTGCCCGGATGCCGTGGCCCGAAGCCCCAGCCGCCAGACCCGACGTTCAACCGTCAGTGAGGCGCGCCAGTGGGAGGACAGCGTGACCCCCGGGGCCGCCACGACGCGCGTGGACGGAGGGGTGGCTTGCATCGCTCCGCTGGCAAGCGGGTCGGGATAGGCAGGGGACTGCAGGATGATCTCGCTGAACCGCGACCCATCGAGGCGGCGGGCCTCCTCCAGCAGGCCTGTGTCGTACCACCCGAAGAACCGGCCGAGCCCTCCGCGCACGGTCAGCCCCTTCGGGCGGACCCACGCCAGCGAGAGGCGCGGCGCAGGGGACTGGGCGTGGACCGTCGGTTGCCACTCGTAGCGGAGCCCGAGACCGGCCTGCAGCGTCGGGCGAAGCTGGACCTGGTCGTGCAGGTACATGGCGCTGCGCAGATCACGCACGCGCACGTCGCTGGTGCCGATCCGCTGGGTGAACGTGAGCGGCGAGGCCACGGCGAAATCTGCCAGGCTGGCGAAGACGAACGTGCCGAGATAGTTGCTCAGGCTGGCGCTCCGCCGATCGGTCGCGTCAACTGACAGGCCCGTACGCAGGTGGTGGCCCCGGCGCGGTGGCAACTTCCAGTTCACCTCGGCCTGCCCTGACGCCACGCGCGTGGCGCCCCGCGTCTGGGCGCCGCCGGACCGGAACGCACCAAGGACCAGAATGGTGCGGGCCTCGGTGACCGGCGTCTGCGTATCGCGCAACCACGACCCGGACACGCGCAGGTCCTGCTCGATGCCGCCGCGCAGCGCGGCGGTCAATCCGGACCGCACCATCAGACGTGTGCGCGTGGTGCCGAGCGCTCGCTCCGGCAGGTCCAGATCGCTCACGCCAGCGCCCGCTCTCGACGCGCGCTCGACCTCGACGTGGTTGCGCAGGAGCGCCTGTCCCACAGCGGTGGTGGTCCTGACCATCAGGCTCTGGTTGTGGTCGCGCACCCGGGTCGCGGTCTTCACCGCACCAGCGCCGGTCAGCGCCAGCGCGGGTGTTTCCTGGCTGTCGCGGCGCAGAAATCCGTCGAGCGACACGGAGGTCCGGGCCCGGCGAATCGGGCCGGAGGCCGAGAACCAGCCGCCCGCCCGACGATAGTCGAGACGCGCGCTGGCAAAAACGTCGCGGGCCTGGAGGCCGCGCGTGGCGAGATCGCTGCCGGCCCAGCCGTGCCACGCCCCAAGGCCCGGTTTGGTCACCACATTCACCTGGGCCTGTCCCACCGTGTGGAACTGGGCCGAGTACGGGTCTGAGATCACCACGATCTGCGCCACCTCGCTGGTGCGCGGCGTCCGTCCGCCTGAAAACCCATCCACCCGGACCTCGGCATCTCCACCGGTCAACTCGGCGATGAAGGCATCAAGGGCCTCCGGGTCGTCGGCAATGGCCTCAAGCTGCGCCTCTCCGATGCTGGTCTCGGTGACCCCGGTCGTTGCCACCTCGACAGTCACGGTCTCGGCCAGACGGGAGAGGGCCAGCTCGATGCGCAGTCGCTGGCTGCGCCCGGTGGCGATGGTGACGATGCGGGTGACCGTGTCGAAGCCGTCCAGCGCCACGGTGACCTCGTAGCGTCCGGCGGGTAGTGTCAGGCGGGCGGCGCCATGGTCATCGCTGGCCACCTCGACGGTGCGCGTGCCGCGCTGGCGCAGCGTGACGGTGGCTGCGGGGAGCACCCCGCCCGTGGCATCCACGACGTCGAGCAGCAGGGTGCCGGACGGTGTGGTCGTCTGGGCGGCCGCTCGGGTCGTCCCCTGGGTGCCCGCGGATGTTGCCTGCGTCTGCGTCGCCGCAGGGTCAGTCGCGCCGGGCCACGTCAGCAGCAGCGCGAGCAGCAGTGTCATCCGCCGACCAGCGGTTCGTTCAGGAAGCGGACCAGCGGCGCGACGGCCTTCAACACCGTCAGGAGTTCGGGGTAGAAGCCCGCATCGTGCGCGAAGGCCGCCGGATGCTCCACGGCGCCCAGGAACTGCTTGAACTTCAGCAGGTCGGCCGCCGGGTGGTCCGGCAGGAACGCGCGTGGCACGCGCTGCAGCTGCTGGCCCTGCATCGTGCCCACGGCGGCCCTGAAGGCGGTGCCGCCGATGATCTTCCGGAGGCGCGCATGGTGTTCGGCGATGTGCTCGCGGATGGCGTGCAGGTCAGTTGGCTCCGGCATGTAGAGGCCGCCCCCCATGAACACGCGGTCAGGGCCAATCTCCAGGTACAGCCCGGCGCCGCGTTTCTGCAGATCGCGGTGCGGAAATGACGCGCCCATCTGGGTCTTGAGCGGCGCCTTGTTCGCGCTGAACCGCGTGTCGCGGTAGATGCGGAACAGCGACACCTTCGGATGCGCGACAAGCTCGGGTGCGAACGTCCGGAAGTCTTCGTCGAGCCGGGCCAGCAGCGCGACCATGGGCGCTTTCACGTGCTGCTCGTACTCGGCCTTGTGCTCCCGGAACCAGTCCCGGTCGTTGTTGCGCTTCAGGCTGCGGAGGAAGGCGACCGTTTTCGCGGAGAACATGCAGGCGAATAATACAATCCCCTCATGGCCTCTGTCCTCGCGCCCGCCACCGTCGACCGACTTGTGGCTGATCTCCGTGCCCTGCTGGGCGATCGTGTGTCGACGGGCGCGTCCCAGCGTGAGCATCACAGTCACGGCGAGTCGTGGCATGCGGGCGACGAGCCTGACGTGGTGGTGTTTCCGGAATCCACGGCCGAGGTGGCTGCCGTGGTGAGGGTGGCGGCTTCCCATGGCGCGCCGATGGTGCCGTTCGGTGCCGGCTCCTCACTCGAGGGCCATGTCCACGCGGTGCGCGGCGGCGTGTCGATCGACCTGAGCCGGATGAACCGCATTCTCCGCGTCAGCGTGGATGATCTGGATGCCACCGTGGAGGCCGGGGTGACCCGCCGGCAGCTCAGCAGACAGCTTCAGGCGCAGGGTGTGGACTTCTGGGTCGACCCCGGCGCGGACGCCACCCTCGGCGGCATGGCCTCGACCCGCGCCTCCGGCACGACCGCTGTCCGCTACGGCACGATGCGCGAGGTGGTGCTGGGTCTGACCGTCGTGCTGGCCGACGGCCGCGTGATCCACACCGGCGGCCGGGCCCGCAAGTCGGCGGCCGGCTATGACCTGACGCGGCTGTTCGTGGGCGCAGAGGGCACGCTGGGCGTCATCACCGAGATCACCGTGCGCCTGTTCGGTCTGCCCGACGGCATCTCGGCCGCGCTGTGCCAGTTTCCCTCGCTCGATCAGGCGGTGCGCACGGTCATCACCACGCTGCAGTTCGGCATTCCCGTGGCCCGCATCGAGCTGATGGATGAGCAGCTCATGGATGCGGTGAACCGCTACTCGAAGCTCGACTACCCGCTGCAGCCAACCCTGCTGTTCGAGTTCCACGGCATCAGCGATGCCGCCGTCGCCGAGCAGGCGGCCCTGGTGCAGCAGCTCGCGGCCGACAATGGCGGGTCTGCGTTCCAGTGGGCCGCGACGCCAGAGGACCGGACCCGGCTCTGGCAGGCACGACACAACGTGCACCACGCCGCACTGGCGCTCAGGCCCGGCAGCCGGATGTGGCCCAGCGATGTCAGCGTGCCGATCTCGCGTCTCGCCGAGTGCATTGGCGAGACCCAGCGCGACCTGCGCGCCTCGACCCTGACCACCCCGATTGTGGGTCACGTGGGCGACGGCAACTTCCACGTGCTCTTCGTGGTCAATCCCGATGACCCGCGAGAGCTTGAGGAAGCCAGGGCGCTGAACGTCCGGCTGGTCCGGCGAGCGCTGGCCATGGGTGGCACCTGCACCGGGGAGCATGGCATCGGTACAGGCAAGATGGACTACCTCGTCGAAGAGCACGGCGAGGCTGTCGAGGTGATGAAGACCCTCAAGCGCGCCCTCGACCCTGATAACCTGATGAATCCGGGCAAGATGCTGCACCTGTAGGTGCGCCATCACCCAGCCAGTTGTTCCGTAGCCGGAGAGACCTGTTGCCAGAGCGTCCCCCTCGCACGTCCGACCCCTCGCTGTTCGACGCCCCCGATGCCAATGGACCTGCCGGTCCAGGGGCTCGTCCGCCGGCGCCTCCCGGTGGCGGCGTGCCCTCGGCTGTCTCGCTGCATGAGGAAGCCCAGAGCCGCTACCTCAACTACGCGCTCTCGGTCATCACCTCGCGCGCGCTCCCGGATGTGCGTGACGGGCTGAAGCCGGTGCAGCGCCGCATTCTCTACACGATGTGGCAGCAGAACCTGACGGCGGACGCCAAGCACCGCAAGTGCGCGAAGGTCGTGGGCGACGTGATGGGCAACTTCCACCCCCACGGTGACGCCGCCATCTACGAGGCGCTCGTGCGCATGGCGCAGGCGTTCTCGCTGCGGAGCCCGCTCGTGGAAGGGTCGGGCAACTTCGGTTCGCTCGATGGCGATGGCGCGGCCGCCATGCGGTACACCGAGTGTCGGCTGGCACGCGTGGCCGACGAGCTGCTCTCCGAAATCGAGCAGGACACCGTGCCGTTCCGTCCGAACTACGACGGCACCCGTACCGAGCCCGTGGTGCTGCCGGCACGCATGCCGAACCTGCTGGTCAATGGCGCGACCGGCATTGCCGTCGGCATGGCCACCAACATCCCGCCGCACAACCTGGGCGAGGTATGCACGGCGCTGGTGAAGCTGCTCGACAACCCGGAACTGACCAGCGTGCAGCTGGCGCGCTGGGTGAAGGGGCCGGACTTTCCGACCGGTGGACAGATCCTCAACACGCAGGATGAGCTGAGGGAGATCTACCGCACCGGGTCCGGCAGCGTGAAGCTGCGCGCCACCTGGGAGGTCGGTCCGTCGACGCGCACCACCCAGACGCTGTACGTGACCAGCATTCCCTATGCGGTGAACAAGTCGACGCTGGTCGAGCGCATTGCCGATGTGGTGCTGTCGAGGAAGCTGCCTCCTCTGCTGGACGTCAGGGACGTGTCGACGGACGACGTGCGGATTGCGCTGGAGCTGAAGAAGGACGCCGACCCGCAGCTGGTCATGGCGTATCTGTTCAAGAACACGCCGCTCCAGACTAACTTCGCCGTCAACATGACGTGCCTCGTGCCGACCGAGAACGACGAGGTGGGG
>JAKFYA010000311.1 GCA_021731095.1 Acidobacteriota bacterium
CCAACGTGCCGACGGTGCTGGTGTCGGGCAAGAACTTCGGCATCAAGGGCAACCGCTACATCCAGGCCGAGGAGCGGACGCCGCTGGCGAACCTGCAGCTCAGCATCCTCGAGCGCTACGGCATGCCAATGGAGCACTTCGGCGACAGCAACGGCGAACTGAAGACGCTGACGAAGGTCTAGCGTCCCGGGCAGGGCGACTGCCCAGGCTCATCACGACCATGCGGGGCGTGTCCAACCGGGCACGCCCCGTTCTCGTGTACGGCCGATGCAGGGTGCGGTGGGTTCTCTCGGCCGTCGTGGCGTTCAGTCTGATGGGGGAGTGGTAGGCTCGTCGGATGCTGAGCCTGCAGCCCGTGGGATACGTGAGGACGCCCTACCGCGCCACCGTCGAGGTGCCAAAAGGACCTGGTGCGCAGCATCATGCTGAAGGTGTGCTCGAGGTGCGTCCCGAGTTCGAAGCCGGCCTCCTGGACATCGAGGGCTTCTCGCATCTCTACATCGTGTGGGTGTTCGACCGTGCGGGTGCCTGTGAGCTCGTCGGCGTACCGCCGACCGACACGCGTCCCCACGGGGTCTTCGCCACACGCTCACCGAGACGACCGAATCCCATCGGGTTGACCGTGGTCCGCCTGCTGCGCCGGGAAGGGACTCGTCTGCACGTGGCAGGCGTGGATATGCTGGATGGGACGCCGGTCCTCGACATCAAACCGTATCTGTCGAGCGTGCCGGCAGAGGAACTCAGACGCGGATGGATGGACGAGGCCGGGCACTGAGTGTCCGGCCTTCGCGGAGGGCCGGGGCGCGTCAGGTCCGCTTTTCGAACCGGACCGCGTAGACAGGCGGCAGGTGCTCGGACACCGTGTGCCAGGCGTCGCCACCGTTGTCGCTGACCCACAGCGAGCCGGTCGTGGAGCCCATGACCAGCCGGGTTCCGGTGTCATCGACATCAAGCGCGTGCCGGTAGACCAGGTCGTAGGCCTGTTCCTGGGGCAACCCCGTCGACAGCGTCTCGAAGGTCCGCCCCCCGTCCCGCGTCCGGTTCACGACCACCCTGGCATCGACCGGATAGCGGTGCTCGTCCTTGATGGCCGGCACGAACCACGCGGTGTCCGGATCCGTGGGATGTGCGGCGACCGGGAAGCCGAACACCGAAGGCTGCACGTCGGCAATCTCCGTGAATGTCTCGGCGCCATCCGTCGAGCGGAAGATGCCGTTGTGGTGCTGCACCCACAGGACGTCCGGGTTGGACTGGCAGGCCGCCAGGCAGTGGACATCCTGGAACAACTGGTCGAACTCCTGGCCCGGCGGCGCGAAGGCTGCGCGCAAGCCCTTGCCGACCAACGCCCAACGGTCGCCGCCGTCACGTGTGCGCCAGACGCCACCCGTCGACACCGCCACCGCGATGTGGTGCGGGTCGCGGGGATCGATGCAGATGGAGTGGAGGCCGGGCTGGTCGGCGCCTCCGCCGACCCACGACTCGCGGCCTGGCTCGTCCCAGAGAGACCGATTCAGCGTCCACGACTCGCCGCTGTCTTCCGAGCGGAAGAGGCCGCCTGGCGAGGTGCCGCACCAGAGCACCCCGGGTTCGCTGGCGGCACCTGGCACAAGGGTCCAGATCAGGCGGAGGCTCCATTCGTAAGCCTGGCCAAACATGGTCGGCTTGCCCACCCATCCGTCCGGAGGCGCGGGATACGTCGGCGCGGGAATCTCCTGCCAGGAGCGGCCCCCGTCGCGGGACCGGTGCAGTTTGCTGCCGAAGTGACCATGGTCCAGCGCGACGTACAGGGCCCCGTCGCGGGGATCGTGGGCCACGGTCGAGCAGTTGTCGCCCAGGAACGCCGTGCGGACGATGGACCAGCCTGCAGGCGCCTGTTCGATGGTGAAGAGCCCCTTTCGCGTAGCCACGTGAGCCCGAGTCGACATGACGCCGTTATCCTCCGGAGAGCGATTGAATGATGTCGATGGCCGACCCTGGCGACACCGGGTCGGTGAGACCGGCGCGGTCACCCACCTGGTGTCCGTCCACGAACGCCACCATATGTTTCCGCAGCCGGCCACGATCGTCCAGCACGTAGCCGCGCGCCCGGGCGTTGGCGGCGAAGTACTGGTCCAGCGCGTCGCGGACCGTCGTGCCCGGCACGTCCCGGGTGGGGCACGACACATGACGCTGGATGTTCTCCGTGAAGCGGACGGTGGGCATGGGCGGCGGCCCGACTAGGGTAATCCCGCAGGTGCCCCGAGTGCCAGATCTGGGCAAAAGGGGTACGCTAGTCGGATGTCTTCCCGGGAAATCCCGTTGTCGACCGACGACATCACTGTTGAACGTCTGCGCTCCGCTGCCGAGCTGCTGGAATCGATTGCCAACGGCAAGAGCCTGCTGGACGGCGCGCCTGAAGCCGAGCGGCAGCGTCTGCTGCGGGCCGTCGCGGCCGTCTACCATCCGGACCGTCTGGCCCGGCGACGTCTGACCAAGGATGCGGCGAAGGAACGCCGGGCCGAGCGGACGCAGCGCGATGAGGCGGTGCGAAACGATACCGGCATCCGGAAGCTGCGAACCAAGCCGGTCGTGCATTCTCCCAACGTCTTTCCACCGCAGGCGTTCCCGCGTGTCGACGTGCACGAGGCCGGTCCGGAAGGGCCGGGCGACAATGAGGCCTCTGCCCGACTGCGGGAGTCCATCGAACCGCAGCACTGCTATGTGTGCAAGCAGCCGTACTCGGTCATTCATCACTTCTACGACCAGTTGTGTCCCGCCTGCGCCGAGGTCAACTTCTTCAAGCGAACCGAGCTGGCCCGCCTGGATGGGCGTGTGGCGCTGCTCACCGGCGGACGGGTCAAGATCGGCTATCAGACAGGCCTCAAGCTGCTCCGATCCGGGGCACACCTGATTGTCACCACCCGCTTCCCGCGCGACTCGGCCATGCGGTATGCCTCAGAGCCCGACTTTGGTGACTGGGGCCACCGGCTCGAGGTCTATGGGCTGGACCTGCGCCACACGCCGAGCGTGGAGGCGTTCTGTCGCGAGATGCTGACCACGCGCGATCGGCTGGACTTCATCATCAACAACGCGTGTCAGACCGTTCGCCGTCCACCCGACTTCTACGCGCACATGATGGCAGGCGAGACGGCGGCGCTCGACTCCATGCCCGAACACGTGCGGCGCCTGGTGGGGACCTACGAAGGACTCCGCCGGTACCACATGCTCCCCGACGCGGCCCGCGATGCGGTCGAGGCCAGCTCGGGACGCCCCGTTGACGCCGCGTTGGCCGCGCCCCTGGCCTCGGCGCTGGCAGCCAAGCTGTCCGAGGTCGCCGGCCTGTCGCATGCGGCCGAGTTGTCCCAGTTGGCCCTGTTGCCGGATGAGCTGACGCCACGGTCGGAGCTCTTCCCGGAAGGGCGGCTCGACATGGACCTCCAGCAGGTTGACCTGAGAGGGCGGAATTCCTGGCGGCTGTTGCTTGACGAGGTGTCGTCGGTCGAGCTGCTGGAAGTGCAGCTGGTGAATGCGGTGGCGCCGTTCATTCTCAACGCCAGACTGAAGCCGCTCATGGCGAAGACGCCGGAACGCGACAAGCACATCGTGAACGTGTCGGCTGTGGAAGGGCAGTTCTACCGGAATTTCAAGACCACGCGCCACCCGCACACGAACATGGCCAAGGCCGCCCTGAACATGATGACGCGCACGTCTGCCGCCGACTATCACGCGGCCGGCATTCACATGAACAGCGTCGATACGGGGTGGGTCACAGACGAGGACCCGGTCGAAATCGCCGTGCGGAAGACGGCAGAGCACCGGTTTCATCCGCCGCTTGATGCCATCGACGGGGCTGCGCGCATCGTGGACCCGATCATCAACGGGTTCAACACGGGCACGCACATCTGGGGACAGTTCCTGAAGGACTACCAGTCGACCGACTGGTAGTCGTGCCGGCGGCGGCGCCTCAGTAGCCGAACTGGTTGTTGCTGTAGTCGCGCTTCTTCGGCGTTCTGCGCAGCTTGAAGTGCGCGCAGTCCAGACACCAGGCGGCCGCATCGAAGGCTGTTGTTCCGGCGTACGGCTTCACCTCGCGGTGGGTGCAGAACTCCGCATTGCCGGCCTCGGGGGCCTGATACCAGCGGCACGACCTGAAGCGCAGCACGGCCGCCGATTCGGTTGGCGCCTCCGGCGCCACGGGTGCCACCACCTCGGTGGTGGCGGGAGCCGCGTCTGGCGCCGGCTCTGGCGCGTCGGGATCCTTACTGAAGCTGAACGCCAAGGGCGGTCTCCAGCGCACGCAGGTTGCGCAGTTCCTCAGGCGAGGCCAGGGTGAGGGCGCTGCCGACCGAGTCGGCCCGTCCGGTTCGTCCAACGCGGTGCACGTAGGCTTCCGGCGTGTCTGGCACCTCGAAGTTGACCACGTGCGCGATGCCGTCGATGTCGAGCCCGCGCGCAGCCACGTCAGTGGCGACCAGCACGGGATAGGTGCCCGTCCGGAAGCCTTCCACGGCAGCGGTGCGCTGCTGCTGGGTTCGGTCGGCATGCAGGGCGACCGTGCGGATGCCCATGCTGCCCAGACGCGTGGCCAGTCGGTCGGCGCCGACCTTGGTGCGGCAGAACACCAGCACCGGTCCAATGGCCTCGTCCTTCAGCCACTTGGCCAGCCACTTCGGCTTCTCTGACGCTTCCATGGTTTCCACCATGTGCGTGATGCTCTTGGCCGGTCCGCCACGACGTCCGACCTGCACGTACGCAGGTTCCTTGAGGAAGTCCCGCGTCAGCTTCAGCACTTCGCCGGCCATCGTGGCCGAAAAGAGCAAGGTCTGCCGAGTGGTCGGCAACGAGGTGAAGATTCGCTGCACATCCGGCCAGAAGCCCATGTCGAGCATCCGATCGGCCTCGTCGAGCACCAGCACTTCCACGTGGGCGAAGTCCACCGAGGCATGGCGCATGTGGTCCATGAGCCGTCCCGGAGTGGCCACCACCACATCGACGCCCGCCTTCAGCGCCCGTTCCTGCTGGTCCATCGGCACGCCGCCATAGACCGCCACGCTCGAGACGTTCGTGTGGTAGGTGAGGCCAGCCACCTGATCTTCAATCTGCACGGCCAGCTCGCGCGTCGGCGCCAGGACCAGCGCGCGGGTCGCGGCGGGGCGATCCTTCGGCGCGTGGAGAAACCGCTGGAGGATGGGAATCAGGAATGCGGCCGTCTTGCCCTGGCCGGTTTCGGCACAGGCAATGACGTCCCGGCCGGCCAGCGCAAAGGGTATGACGCCACTCTGGACCGGGCGCGTCTGCGTCCAGCCCAGGTCGCGCACGCCCTGCAGCAGCGTCGGATCCAGGCCCAACTGTTCAACCGGAATCGGGGCCGGGTCGAACACCGCTTCTTCGTAAGGGGGAACACCGGTGTCAGCTTTCGGCAGCGCGCGGGGCGCTTCGCTGCGACTGCGA
>JAKFYA010000199.1 GCA_021731095.1 Acidobacteriota bacterium
AATGTGTTCCGCTCGCACGATGCGTGTGACCGCTTCCCGCCTGCGCCTGGCTCGCGCAGACATCTTCTTGCGTTCGACCGGATCGCGACCGATCGGAAGGTCGATGCGCCGACCTGGTTGCACCACGCCCCACACCAGCGCCAGGTAGTCCTTTTCGATTTCGCGGTCGTGAAACTGCCGCGCCAGTTCTTCGTGCGCGCGGTCGTTCTTGGCGACGACCATGATCCCAGAGGTGCCTCGATCGAGACGGTGGACGATACCTGGCCGCTTCTCCCCGCCGACGCCACTGAGATCTGTCACGTGATGGAGGAGCGCGTTCACGAGCGTTCCTGAGCTGTGGCCAGCTGCCGGGTGCACAACCATGCCGGCTGGCTTGTCGACGACGATCAAATCAGAATCCTGGTATACGATCCGCAAATCGATAGGCTCGGGCCTGAGGGCCGACTCGATCGGTTCAGGTAGAGTGACGTCGACGTCTTGCCCGTGTTTCATTCCCAGGTTCGCCTTGGCGGCGTGTCCGTCTATCGTGACTTGGCCTTCCTTGATTAGCCGCTGAATCTGCGAGCGCGATTGCTCGGCGAGCACCGAGACGAGGAAGAGGTCGAGGCGTTGGCCATCGCTCTCTTCGGGAACAGTCAGGCGAAGTGTTGATGACAGGCTATGCCGCCTTGCGTATGGTCTTTGGAGCCGGGTCAGTTCCGCCGCGTAGTGCGAACAACATCACGACTGACAGGGGCGCCAGGATAAGTGAGATGAACTGAGACGTTGAAAACATCAGTACCGCACCGCGCGGGTCCCCGCGGTAGAACTCGATGATGAACCTGGACGCCGCATACAGCAGTAGGTAGAGCCAGAACGTACGCCCCGGATACCGCCCGCCTCGCCTCTCTGTGGCCAGCAGTAGTAGCAGGATGGCACCCTCCGCGCCGGCTTCATATAGTTGCGTCGGGTGAAGTGGCACGTTGAGCGGTGTCCCAACGTTCGCCGCCGCGAAGGGATTGCTGAACGTGATGGCCCAGGGCACCGACGTCGCCTTTCCATAGCAGCACCCGGCGAAAAGACAGCCGAAACGCCCGACCACATGGCCCAGCGCAATGCCCGGCGCGAACACGTCACACGTGGTCCACAGTGGCAGCCCGATGCGTCTGATGTACAGCAGCGCGACGGTGACCGCGAGAATAAGTCCGCCATAGAACACGCCGCCCGATCGAGCGAGCTCCAACAGCGAGCGCGGGTCGGCCATGAACGACCCGAAGTCCGTGATGAACAGCAGCAGCTTGGCGCCGACCAGCGCACTGATGATGATGTAGATGCCGAGGTCCATCACCCGCGCCTGGTCCAGGCCCCGAGCCAGGCCTCGTTTCATGGCCAGTTGCAGGCCGAGCAGGTACGCCGCGGCAAGCAGGACGCCGTAGGTGTAGACCGTGATTGGGCCGAGTTCAAACAGTCGTGGATACATGAGTGCTCGTCCAGAGCATGTCGAAAATCATCACCGTGACACCGATGGAAATGGCGGAGTCGGCAACGTTGAAGACCCAGAAATGCCAGTTGCGCCAGTAGACGTCGACGAAGTCGACGACAGACCCAACTGTCAGTCGATCGACGAGGTTGCCGGCGGCGCCACCGACGATGAGTGCCAGGCCAATGCGCGCCAACAGCTGGCCGTGTGACAACGTGCGCGAATAGAGCGTCACCGCCACCAGCGCGCTGGCCGCTACGACCCCGACGATCGCGGTCTTGAAAGGAAAGTTGAGATCGTCCAGCATTCCGAATGCCGCACCGGTGTTCCTGACGTGGGTGAAATCGAGGAATCCCGGCAGCACTGGAATGCTTTCGTGTACGGCCAATGAGCGCCGAATCAGATACTTCGCGCACTGGTCGGTGATGATGACCGCCAGTGGAATCCAGAGCTCGAGCCGCCGCGGGCGGCGCCCGTCGAGCGCCGCGGCGTCAGACATGTACCGCTCCAGCGAGTGCGTCCTCACAGCGAGGGCAGATGCCGAGCAGTTCTGGCGCCGCAGACACCTCAGGCACATATCGCCAGCATCGCTCGCACTTGGTCCCGCTCGTGCGCTCAATCGTGATGGTTGTCTCGCCAGCGAACTCACGAAGCTCCACCTCAGAGACGATGAACAGCGAGGGGAGCAATGACTCCGAGGCGCGGAGGTGCGCGAGCTCGCTGGCCGGTGCAGTAATCACGACGCGCGCCTGCAGCGAACTACCGATGCGCTTGTCTTTGCGCAGCGGCTCAATTTCCGCGAGCACGCGTACTCTGACGGCAACCAGTGCCGCCCAACGATCCAGCAATTCGCGGTCAATCATGCTGTCGAGGAAGGCGGTCTCCGGAAACGTCGTCTCGTGAACTGAATCAGTGTCCCGCAGTGGCAGATGGCGCCAGAGCTCGTCTGCCGTGAACGACAGAATTGGTGCGAGCAATCGCGTCAGGCCGTCGGCCATGATCAACATGGCTGTCTGGCCTGAGCGGCGTTCGCGCGACTTTGCCGCGAAAGTATAGAGCCGGTCTTTCGAAATATCCGCGTAGATGGCACTGAGGTCCCCGCTGGCGAAGCCGTTGAGCGCCTGGAAGATCGCGCCGTAGTCGTAGGCGTCATAGGCATCGAGTACCCGAATCGCGACCTCGGCGTAGCGCCCAAGGATGTAGCGATCAACTTCTTCCATTTGGCCGACAGGCACGGCGTCCTGCGCGGGTGCGAAGTCGTAGAGGTTCGACAATAGATAGCGGAGGGTATTGCGCAGTTTTCTGTACGCTTCCGCTGCTCTCGCGAGGATCTCGTTGCTGACGCGAATCTCGCCCCGGTAGTCGCTCATCGACACCCAGAGCCGGAGGATATCGGCGCCGCTCTGCTTTACCACCTGCTCCGCCTCGATGGTGTTGCCGAGCGACTTCGACATCTTTACGCCTTCCATGTCGATCAGGAAGCCGTGCGTCAGCACCTGGCGGAATGGCGCCCGTCCGCGCGTTCCAAGGCCGACGAAGAGCGAGCTCTGGAACCAGCCACGATGCTGGTCGCTGCCTTCAAGATAGATGTCCGCTGGCCACGTCAGCTCCGGGCGGACTGACAGCACGGCTTCGTGGCTGGAGCCGGAGTCGAACCAGACGTCGAGGATGTTCAGCTCCCTCACGAAGGCGGTGCCGCCGCACTTGATGCACGCCAACCCCTGTGGGATGAATTCCTCAATGGGTCGTTCGTACCAGGCGTCCGCGCCGTACTGCTCGAATACCTGGGCGGCTGTCGCCACGATCGCCCCGGACGTGACAGCCTCGCCGCACGCCGTGCAATCAAGCGCCGGAATTGGGACGCCCCAGGAGCGCTGCCTCGAAATGCACCAGTCCGGGCGGTTCGTCACCATGTTGTAGATGCGGTCGTGACCCCAGCCGGGAATCCAGCGGACCTGGTGATCGATCTGATCGATGGCTGCTTCGCGCAGCGTCTTGCCACCGGCGGATGACAGCGTCGTCCCGTCCATCGAGATGAACCACTGTGACGTCGCCAGGAAGATCACCGGATGATGGCAGCGCCAGCAGTGCGGATATTGGTGGGTGAAGGGCTCCTGGTGCCACAGCCGTCCGCGCGCAGCGAGCGCCTCTTGCACTTTCGCGTTTGCCTCATTGACCCGCAGGCCACCAAATAGTTCGACCGTGTCGAGGAAGTGACCGGCTGGGCCAATTGGTGCGTAGATTTCCAGGCCGTACCTCATGCCGGTGGCGAAGTCGTCCGCTCCATGCCCCGGTGCGGTATGCACGGCGCCGGTGCCAGCGTCGAGCGTGACGTAGTCGGCCAGCACACCGGCAGACTCCCGCGCGTAGAGAGGATGCTGAAATCTCAGGCCCTCGAACGTCGCGCCGGCCACCTTGGCCACAGGCGACCCGAATGGCTTACCGATGGCGGCGGACACACGCTCCGCAAGTCCCTCCGCCACGATGATGGTCTTACCCTCGACGTCGTACGTGCCGTACTCGAGCTCCGGATGAAACGCGATGCCCATGTTCGACGGGATCGTCCATGGGGTTGTCGTCCAGATGAGGACCGAGACTTGCCTGCCGGCTAGCGCCGGCACTCGACGTGCCAGCTCGGTCGCGCCGGCCGCCGTCATCGGGAATTCGACGTAGATCGACGGCGAAACGTGATTGGCGTACTCGACTTCCGCCTCCGCCAGGGCCGTTCGGCAGTGGATGCACCAGTGGACCGGCTTCTTACCCTTGTAGACGAGGTCCTGCTCGACGAACTTACCGAAGGCGCGCGCGATCGCGGCCTGATAGCGGAAATCCATCGTCAGGTAGGGCTCGTCCCAGGTGCCCAGAACGCCAAGGCGCTCGAACTGCGATGTCATCTTGTCGATGAAGCGCTCAGCGTAGGCACGGCACGCCCGGCAGAACTCGGCCGTCGTCATCTCCCGCTTCTTGGGACCGAGTTCGCGGTCGACCTTCAGTTCAATCGGCAGACCATGGCAGTCGTAACCGACCACGTACGGCGCGTCGAAGCCGGCCATCGAGCGCGACTTGACGACGAAATCCTTGAGGATCTTGTTGAGCGCCGTTCCCATGTGGATATTGCCGTTGGCGTAGGGCGGGCCGTCGTGCAACACGAATTTCGGCGCGCCGGCGCGGCGGGCTCGAATCTTCCCGTAGAGGCCCATGGCGGACCAGCGCGCGAGCGTTTCGGGTTCGCTCGTCGGCAGGTTGGCCTTCATCGGGAAGTCGGTGCGCGGCAGGTTGACGGTGTCTTTCCACTCAGGCATGGGTATCTGCTGATTTTATAATGACTTGGTGGCGATCCATGCAGATGCTCGGCGGTCCCCCGTGGTGCGCTCGGCGACCCTCGATAATGGCCTTCGTGTCCTGATTCAGGAGGAGCGGACTGCACCTCTGGTGTCAGTCTGGTGCTGGTACAGGGTCGGTTCGAGGGACGAGCGCCCCGGACTGACCGGCGCCTCTCACTGGGTTGAGCACATGAATTTCAAAGGGAGCGAGAACATCCCACGCGAGGCCATCAAGGGCATCATTGAGCAGTTCGGTGGCACCTGGAACGGCTATACCTGGATCGACCAGACCACCTACACCCAGACAGCCACGCGCGATGCGCTCGATCGCATGCTGTTCATAGAGGCAGAGCGGATGGCTCGCTGCGTGTACGACGCTAACGACTGTGAGTCCGAGCGGACCGTCATTATCTCCGAGTTGCAGGGCGGCGAAAATGATCCGGACCAGTTGCTCGACCAGGAGCTGACCGCCACCGCGTTCACGTCCCATCCCTATCGGCACCCGACGATTGGGTGGCTCTCCGACCTTCAGACGATGACGCGGCAGGATCTGTTTGACTACTACCGCCGCCACTACGTGCCGAACAACGCCACTCTCGTGATCGTCGGCGATGTCGACGCCGATGAAGCGCTAACGAAGGTGGG
>JAKFYA010000405.1 GCA_021731095.1 Acidobacteriota bacterium
GACCGCGCAGGGCTGATGGGCGTCTAACCGCCTGTGGACCCGAAACCGCCGCGTGATTCGGCACGCGTGGCGGCCACCTCGTCCCACTCGACGCGGGGGGCCGCCAGCACCAGGCCCTGGGCCAGACGGTCGCCGCGTCGCACCTCGACAGGGGCGTCGGTAATGTTGAGCAACTGCACCTTCACTTCGTCGGCAGGACCCGCATAATCGGGGTCGACGACCCCGACGCCATTGGCCACCATCAGTCCCCGCTTGAGCGGGGTGCTGCTTCGGGCCAAGATGGCGAGGAAGTATCCGGCCGGGACCTCGATGACGAGGCCTGTGCCAATCAGGGCAATCGACCGTGGCGCGATTGTCTGGTCATGGGCGGCCATCAGGTCGAAGGCGGCCGAGCCCGCCGTGCCATAAGCAGGGAGCGGAATGGTGGAATCGAGACGCGTGATCCGGAGACGCATGGGCCGAGGATACCTGATGGCCCTCCTGTTCTGCCTGCTGGCCGGCTCGGTGCAGGCGCAGCAGGACCTGAACGCCCCCCTTCCGCTGGACACGGCTGTCCGGACCGGAACGCTGCCGAATGGCCTCAGGTATTTCATCCGTAAGAATGCCCGCCCGGCCAAGCGGGCGTCGCTCCGGCTGGCCGTGCAGGCGGGTTCCATTGACGAGCAGGAGTCCGAACGCGGCCTGGCCCACTTCCTCGAGCACATGGGCTTCAACGGCAGCACCCACTTCAAGCCGGGCGAGCTGGTCAAGTATCTCGAGTCAATTGGCGCGGACTTCGGGGCCGACGTCAATGCGTATACCAGCTATGACGAAACGGTCTACATGCTGGAGGTGCCCACGGACAAACAGGGCCTGCTCGACCGGGGCTTCGTGGCGCTGGCCGACTTTGCCGGCGGCATGACACTGGGCCAGGACGAAGTGGACCGCGAACGGGGCGTGGTCATCGAGGAGTGGCGCTCCCGCCGCGGCGCGCAGGCGCGCATCCAGGAGCAGCAGGCGCCGGCCATCTATGGTGCCTCCAAGTACGCCACCCGCGAACCGATTGGCCTCACCAGCGTGCTGAAGAGCGCGACGGCGGCCCAGGTGCGGGCGTTCTACACGAAGTGGTACCGCCCCGACCGCATGGCAGTCGTGGTGGTCGGCGACTTCGAGCCGGCCGAGGTGGAGGCCCGCATCAAGGCCGAGTTCGGTCTGCTGAAGAAGCCGGCGACGCCGCCTCCCGCCCGGGTCTACCCGATCCCTCCGCATGTTGCGCCGCGCTATTCCGTCGTCGCTGACCCGGAGACGCAGCAGTCCACCGTGATGGTGCTCGAGAAGCGTCCGGCTCCGCGGCAGGACCGGGTGGCCGATTACCGCCGGGGGCTGGTCGAGAACGTGGCGTTCCAGATGCTGAACGCCAGACTCGCGGAGCTGGCCCGCAAGCCCGATGCGCCGTTCCTCAGTGCACAGGCGGGACAGAGCGCGTTGAATGGTTCAACACAGGCCTCGGTGCTGACAGCCCGGGTGAAGGACGGCGCCATTGATGTGGGCCTCAAGGCCGTCGCGCAGGAGGCGGCGCGGGCCAGCGCTCACGGATTCGGTGAGGCCGAGCTGGAGCGGGCGCGCAAACGGGTGCTCAGTTCCTACGAGCGGATGTACAACGAGCGCAATACGGCCGAGAGCGGCGGCCTGGCCTCCGAGCTGGTGCGCCACTTCCTCGAAGGCGAGCCGGTGCCCGGCATGGAACAGGAGTATCAGATGGCCCAGCGCTTCGTGCCGGCCATCTCGGCGATCGAGGCCAGGGACGTCATCCGGACGTTGCTGAAAGGGACCAACCGCGTGGTGACCGCCGTGTCCCCGCAGAAGGCGGGCGTGACGGTGCCGTCCCAGGTCGCGCTGGCCTCGGCTCTGAAGGCTGGTGCTGCAGGCGACCTGACTCCGTGGGTGGAAGCCACGGCCACGCAGGAGCTGATGGCCAGGAAGCCCGAACCGGGCACGGTGAAGAGCACCAGAAGCCTGGACGCCATTGGGGTGACGGTGCTCACCCTGTCGAATGGCGTAGAGGTGTTCCTGAAGCCGACCGACTTCAAGAACGATCAGGTGGTCTTCACCTCCTACGCAAAGGGCGGGCTGTCGCTGGCCACGCCGGCCGAGTACGCCGAGGCGGACCTGTCGACCAACCTCGTCGACCTGGGCGGCGTGGGCGGTTTCACGCCCGTGGACCTGGAGAAGATGATGGCCGGGAAGTCCGCCGGTGTCGGGGCCTATCTGGGCGCCTACACCCACGGCATCAACGGCTCCTCATCCACCAAGGACCTCGAGACGGCGCTCCAGCTGGCGAACCTGCAGATCACCAGGCCGAACTTCTCGCCTGAGGCGCTGACGCTGCTGCGCACCCGGCTGCAGGCGGCCCTCGCCAATCGGGCGCAGAGCCCTGGCGCGGCCTTTGGCGAAAAGCTCGAAGGACTCAACACGCTCGACCACTACAGCTCCAGGCCGCTCCGCGTGGAGGAACTGGCGACGCTCCGGCCCGAGGTGATGAAGGCCTTCTACACGGCCCGCTTCGCCAATGCCGCCGACCTGACCTTCTTCTTCGTCGGCTCGTTCACGGTGGAGCAGATCACGCCACTCCTCACGCGCTATCTCGGCTCGCTGCCCTCGACAGGGACGGCCAGTTCGAAGGCTGTGGACATGCGGGTGCAGTTCCCTGCGCAGGTCCGGAAAGAGATCGTGCGGAAGGGCAAGGAACCCAAGGCCAATACGGCCATCTCATTCTTTGCCGATACGCGGCTCGACGAGCTGGAAATGCACCGGCTGCGGGCGGCGATCAGCGTGCTGGAGATGCGCCTCACCGACATCGTGCGCGAGGAGATGGGCGGGACCTACGGCGTGAACGTCGGCTATTCCGACATGCAGCCCGTGCCAGGCTACGGCCTGGTGCAGATCGGCTTCGGCAGCGATCCGGCGCGCGTGGACACCCTGGTCGCGGCCATCCTCAAGGAGGTCGCCCGGCTCAGGGCCGAGGGGCCGACCGACGAGGACCTGCAGAAGGTGAAGGAAATCGAGAAACGCGGCCTGGAAACCAATGTCCGCAACAACGGCTTCTGGGTGGGGGCCATGCAGACCGTGCACAGTCTGGGCTGGGATCTCACCAGCATTGCCCGCCGTGCCCAGCGAACCGAGGGGCTGACGAAGGAGAACGTGAAGGCGGCCTTCCAGCAGTACTTCCCGGAGAACCGCTACACCCAGGTCTCGCTGCTGCCGGAAAACTAGCGCCATCGCCGCGATATAATCCCGTTCTCTCACATAGCGGACCCTAGCCATCCATGCAGTACATCTACACCATGAAGGGCCTCGGGAAGGTGCATCCTCCCGACAGCCGCGTTCTCAACGACATCTGGCTCTCGTTCCTGCCAGGCGCCAAGATCGGGGTGCTCGGCCTGAACGGCGCGGGCAAGAGCTCGCTGCTGCGCATCATGGCGGGTGAGGACACCGAGTTCATCGGCGAGGCGTTTCCGGCCGACGGCATCAGCATCGGGTTCCTGCAGCAGGAGCCGCGGCTGGATCCGACCAAGACCGTGAAGGGCAACGTCGAGGAGGGGGTGGCCGCCATCAAGGCGCTGCTCGACCGCTACGACGAGCTGAACATGAAGCTCGGCGAAGACCTGCCAGCGGCCGAGATGGACAAGGTCATGGACGAGCAGGGGCGCCTGCAGGACAAGATCGACGCCGTCAACGCCTGGGACATCGACTCGCAGCTCGAGATTGCCATGGACGCCCTGCGGTGTCCGCCGGCGGACGCGGATGTCACGACCCTGTCGGGCGGCGAACGACGTCGCGTGGCCCTGTGCCGTTTGCTGCTGCAGTCGCCGGATCTGCTGTTGCTGGACGAGCCGACCAACCACCTCGACGCCGAGTCTGTGGCATGGCTGGAGCGCTTCCTCAAGGAATACAAGGGCACGGTCGTGGCCGTGACGCACGACCGGTACTTCCTCGACAACGCCGCCGAGTGGATTCTGGAACTCGACCGCGGCGAGGGCATTCCCTGGAAGGGGAACTACTCGTCGTGGCTCGAGCAGAAGCAGAACCGGCTGGCGCAGGAAGAGAAGACCGAGAGCAAGCGGCAGAAGACACTGGCGCGTGAGCTCGAGTGGATCCGGATGTCGCCGCGCGCGCGCCAGGCCAAGGGCAAGGCCCGCCTGACGGCCTACGAGCAGTTGCTGTCGGAGGACACGGCGCAGAAGGTCGATCAGGTCGAAATCTACATTCCGCCGGGCGAGCGGCTGGGCGATATCCGTCGAGGCGCGTGGCCTGAAGAAGGCCTTCGGCGACCAGCTCCTGTTCGAAGACCTCACCTTCACGTTGCCGCGCGGCGGCATCGTGGGTGTGATTGGTCCCAACGGCGCCGGCAAGACCACGCTGTTCCGCATGATCACGGGCACGGAGACCCCGGACGCAGGCACGCTCCGCCTCGGCGAGACCGTGCAGCTCGGGTATGTCGACCAGAGTCGCGACAGCCTCAATCCGAATCACTCGGTGTTCGAGGAGATCTCCGGCGGCAACGACGAGCTGCTGGTGGGCAAGCGGACGGTCGCGTCGCGCGCCTATGTGTCGTGGTTCAACTTCAAGGGGGCGTCGCAGCAACGCAAGGTGGGGTCGCTCTCGGGTGGGGAACGCAACCGCCTGCATCTGGCCAAGCTGCTCCGCAAGGGGTCGAACCTGCTGCTGCTCGACGAACCGACCAACGACCTCGACGTCGACACGCTCCGCGCCCTCGAAGAGGCGCTGCTCAACTACGCCGGCTGCGCGGTGGTCATCAGCCACGACCGCTGGTTCCTGGACCGCATCGCCACCCACATCCTCGCCTTCGAGGGCGACAGCAAGGTGGTCTGGTTCGAGGGGAACTATCAGGACTACGAGGCGGACCGGCACCGTCGCCTCGGCGCCGACGCCGACACCCCGCACCGCATCAAGTACCGCAAGCTCACCCGATAGGAGACCGAGAGATGACGCCAGCGGCAGCCAAGGCCATTGTCGAGAACTACGCGCAGCTGTTCGAGGCCGAATGCGGCACCACGTGCAAGGTGCTGACGGCGGTGAAGGACGACAACCGCGACTACCGGCCGGACCCGAAGTCGCGCACGGCCTGGGAGCTGGCAACCCACCTGGCCCTGGACGACTACTGGTTCCTGAACAGCGTCATCACCGGCACCTTCGCGCAGGACCCGGCTGGCCGCGCCGCTGTTGCCGAGACGCTGAAGACCTCCGCCGACCTGGCAACCTACTACAAGGGGATGATGACCGGGCTGGTGGCGAAGCTGCGCGCCCTCTCGGATGAAGAAGCCACGCGCGAGGTGGACTTCTTCGGCATGATGAAGCGCCCAGCCGCCGCGTTCCTTGGCCTGGCGAACAATCACAGCGTGCACCACCGC
>JAKFYA010000252.1 GCA_021731095.1 Acidobacteriota bacterium
GCGACACGCGGTAGGCGAACTGGCGGCACTTGCCGGCGTCTCTCGACGAACGGTCCGCTACTACGTGCAGGAGGGTCTGCTGCCCGCACCGCTCGGCGTCGGTCGCGGCAAGCACTATGGCCCGGAACATCTGGCCCGTCTGCTCCACGTCAAGACGCTTCAGGAGAACGGTTGCAGTCTCGACGAGGTTCGCCGTCGGCTCGCCGGCCCAGCGACTCCGCCGGACGCCACCCCGGATGCGGCAGCCGAGCGTCCGATACCGCGCGAGATGTGGCGGCGGATCGTCCTCGCCCCAGGAGTGGAGCTGCACGTGGCCGCGGACGTCCGTCTTCCGGCGCCGGGCCGTCTTCGTGAACTCGTTCTCTGGTGCCGTCGCTACATTGGCGGAACCATTCGCACAGATGAGGGGACAGATGCCTGAGTTATCGACAGCAACCAGAGCCGGACTGATCGGTGCACGCGGCGTTCCGGTGCCGCTGATTGGCGTTGAGGTCGCGGCGGACCTGAGTGGCTTCTGCGCGCGCGTCTGTCTGACACAGAAGTACGTCAATCACGAGTCGTCGCCGATCGAAGCGGTCTACGTGTTTCCGCTCGACGCTGGCGCGGCGGTGTGCGGCTTCGAAGTCCTGATCGACGGCACTCTCGTCGTGGGGGAAATCAAAGAGCGCGACGAGGCGTTTGAAGCCTACGACGATGCGATGGCGAGCGGACACGGCGCTTTTCTGCTGGATGAAGAACGACCGGACGTCTTCGTCGCCAGCATTGGCAACCTGCCTCCTGGCGCCGAGGTGCGGCTGAAGCTGGTCTACGTCGCCGAGCTGGACGTTGATGAGGCCGGTCTCAGATTCGTCATTCCGACCACCGTCGCTCCCCGCTACGCGCCAGTTCACGACCGGCTTGGCGTCGGTCGCTCCGTTGCCGACACGCTGAATCCGCCACTGGCATTTGACGTGCCTTATGGTCTGACGCTGACCGTCCACGCCGCGATGCCGGTTCGGATTGACCACGTCGAGTCTCCGTCGCATCCGATTCGGGTCACTCATCGTGAGCAGGAGGCGACAATCGAGTTGTCGCAAGCAGAGAGCGCGCTCGACCGGGACTTTGTGCTGTCGCTGGGTGTGGCCGGTCTCGACAGGCCGCACGCGTGGATCGAGCAGGATGAGCGGGGCGATGCAGCCGTGGCGGTGGCCTTTTGTCCGCACCTCGCATCGGAGCCGGTGCCGAGCGAGGTGATCTTCGTCGTCGACCGATCCGGCTCGATGGAAGGGACGTCTCTCGAGGAGGTACGTCGGGCTCTGCAGCTCTGCCTGCGTTCGATGATCACCGGCTGCCGATTCAACATCGTTGGATTCGGCTCCGAGTTCGAGAGCCTGTTCGATGAGAGTCAGCCGTACACCGAGACCAGTCTGGCCACCGCGAGTGCGCATGTGGCCGGTCTGCATGCCGACCTTGGCGGCACCGAAATCCTCGGCGCCCTGCTCTTTGCCCTCGACACGGGAAAGCTAGAAGGCGTGCGACGCCACATCGTGCTGCTGACCGACGGAGGCGTGACCAACGCAGATGCGGTCATCGCGCTCGCCGCCGGTCACGCGGCCAGTGCCAGAATTTTCACGTTCGGGATTGGGGCTGGCGCCAGCCGCCATCTGGTTCGTGGCCTCGCACGGGCAAGTGGTGGACGGGCAGAATTCATTGCGCCTGGTGAACGGATTGAGCCGAAGGTGCTTCGCCAGTTCGCGCGACTGTTGTCGCCGGCATTGACCGACGTTCGCATCGACTGGGATGGCCTGGACGTCGTTCAGGCGCCAGCGGCGGCACCGGTGGTGTTCGCTGGCGATCGCGTGATCGTCTACGGCTTCGCGACGACACTCCGGCCGGCCACGGTTCGGCTGACGGCGACGTCGCCGACTGGACCATGCTCCTTCGATGTCAACGTTGATCCGACGAGGTCGCGGACTGGCCGCACCGTGGCGACGCTGGCTGCTCGCGCGAGGATTCGCGAACTCGAGGAAAGTGCGGAGTGGCGGCCTCGAGCATCGCGTCAGGCGCGGCACACCAACCGAGTCAGCGACGAGATCATCCGTCTGAGTGTCCGGTATGGGCTGATGTCCCGCGAAACGTCGTTTGTGGCGGTCGAGCGCCGCGAGACTCCAGTGGTCGGGGATGTACAGCTACGTCGCGTGCCGGTTGCGCTGACCGACGGTTGGGGAGGGCTGAGAAACGCCAGCGCAACCCTGATGGCCCTCTCCGCCGGGGCAACTGCCTACAAGATTGATCGGACGCCGCCGATGAGTCGTGCCGACCTCGTGGCCTCGCGGACCGCCGTGGAGCCGATGCGTCCTCACTCGGTCAGTGAGATTCCCGGTGGCCACGGCCCGAGTCTGTTCTCGCGCGTGACGTCGAAACTGTTTTCGCGTCGGACTGGAGGGCCCGCAGCATCCCCCGCTCCAGGACCCGATTCAGGCCAGGCCGTGGCCGCCGCGACGCAGTTGAGCACGCTGAGTGCGCTCGTCTCGCTCCAGAGGGCGGACGGGTCGTGGGAGTTGTCGAGCGCCTTCGCAGCGGCGATCGGCGTCGACTTGCTGGCGCTGGAGAGCGCAATGCCCACCCAGGGTGCGAGCCGGAACGCTCCCCAGGCCTGGGCCACAACGCTTGCCCTCACGTGGCTGAATCAGTACGCCCTGACACAGGTGGATGAATGGCGGGCGCTTGCCGACAAGGCGAGGCGTTGGCTGAGCGGAGGCGGGGTGTCGCACCAGACGCTGAGCGTGTGGACCGACGCGGCCGAGCGTCTGTTCGGAGACGAGTCTGGCGATGGTGCCGGACGAAGTTCGGTGTCCAATTTCCGGTAGCGGGGTGCCTGTACGTGGTGCCACACTGCCGGAGTCATGGTGACCACGCTACCGAGCCGCCGCGAGCTTCTTCGCGCGTTCAACAACCGCGACGAGTCGTACGAAGGCGTCTTCGTGACGGCCGTTCGGACGACCGGAATTTTCTGTCGGCCCACGTGCCCGGCACGGCGACCGAAGCCCGAGAACGTCGTGTTCTTTCCGACCAGTCGCGAGGCACTTGCGGCGGGATATCGGCCATGCAAACGCTGTGTGCCATTGACGCCGGCTGGTCGCGCTCCGTCGTGGCTGGCGCCGCTCCTCGATGCGGTTGACCGCGAACCGACGCGGCGGTGGCGTGACGTCGATCTTCGACGGCTCGGCCTCTCACCGTCGCGAATCGCGCGCTGGTTCAAGGCGCACCACGGCGTGACGTTCCACGCATACAGCAGGCTGCGACGCCTCGGAAGTGCGCTCGGTCACATTAAACGCGGGAGGCGAGTCACGATGGCGGCTGGGGATGTGGGCTACGAGTCACTGAGCGCCTTCAACGACGCGTTCCTGAAGTTTGCCGGTGAGTCGCCGACGCAGGCGAGCGACCGCGCGGTAGTGCATGTCACGCGGGTCGAGTCGCCGGTTGGTGAGTTGGTGCTCGGCGTGACCGACAACGACCTCGTGCTGCTCGAGTTTGTCGACCGGCGCCTGCTGCCGACCCAGGTCGCGCGCGTGGCCAAGGCGCTTGACTGTGTGTTCGCGCCCGGCGAGACGCCGCTCCTGCGTCGCGTTCGCGCACAGCTCGACGAGTACTTTGCCGGCGAGCGCAGGGATTTCGACCTGCCGATCGCGATGACCGGCACGCCGTTCCAGGTCAGCGTCTGGCAGGCACTGCTCGCGATCCCCAGCGGTGCGACCCGCAGCTATAAGGAGGTGGCGATCGCGATCGGTCGTCCAGAGGCAGTCAGGGCGGTGGCGCGCGCGAATGGCGACAACCGGATGGCGATTGTCATCCCCTGCCATCGCGTCATTGGTGCTGACGGCAAACTGGTCGGGTATGGCGGTGGTCTGTGGCGAAAGCAGCGGCTGCTGGATCTTGAACGTGGCGTGACGTCGCTGTTGCCCTAGGGACGTCGGAACACGATATCGCCGGCGACCCGCACTTCCCGTACGGCGTCGGCCGCGCCCAGCGTGATGATCGCGGCGAGCGCCTGTTCCATGTTCTCTGCCCGGGCGAGTGCGCCGGCAAGCGGACTGTCGGCATCCGGTCGAAGGTAGACGAAGTCTGCGGCCTTGCCCACGCCCAGGTCTCCAGTGTCGGCGGCGAGGCCGAGCGCCTCTGCGCCAGCGCGCGTGCTCAGATACAGCAGTTGACCAGGGTCCAGTGGCTGACCAGCAGCGCTCACTCGCTGCAGCAGATACGACTGCAGCGCTTCCTTCAGCATGCCGAAGCCTGTACCGCCGCCAACATCGGTTCCAAGGGCGACATGCACACCGGCGTCGAGATGACGCCGCATCGGGAAGATGCCGCTGCCGAGGGCAGCGTTGCTGCACGGACAGTGCGAGACCGACGTGCGTGTAGCGGCCATCCGCTCGAGCTCGGCGTCGGTGGTGTGCACGCTGTGGGCGAGCACGGCACGCGGCCCGCTCAGTGAATACCGCTCATAGATCGCGAGATAGTCGCGAGCCCACGGGAACGCCTGTGCGCAGGCCGCTACCTCGTCAGGCTGCTCGTTGATGTGAGTCTGCAGCCGGATGCCGGGATGCTCCCGCATCAGCGACTGGCAGACCTCCAGCATCGCGTCGGTGGTCGACAGCGCAAACCGGGGTGTCAGCGCGTAGGTGAGCCGTCCCTGCGCATGAAAACGGCGGATCAGTGCCGTGCTGTCGCGATACGCCTCGGCTGGTGACTGGTGGAGTTCGGGCCGCAACGCCCGATCCGACAGGACCAATCCACTGACGAGTCGGATGCCGGAACGGTCCGCGGCTTCAAACAGCGAGGCCGTGGCGTGTGCGAAGTGCGCACCGAACACCAGTGCGGTTGTCGTCCCATGCGACGCCAGCGAGTGGACGAAGCGCGCGGCGGTGCTGGCGGCGTAGTCCGGATCCGCCATGCGGACCTCCTCCGGCAGAGCGACGTGCTCGAGCCAGTCGAGCAGCGTACGCCCGAGGCCACCAATGATTCGCAGCTGCGGGTAGTGCACGTGCGTATCGATCAGCCCGGGCAGCAGATATCCGTCTCGCCAGTCGACGGTCTCGACGGATCCGATGACGTCGGCACTCTGTCGCCTCACGATATCGAAGTCGCCGCTTGAAACGATCACGCCGTCGCGGACGAGGATTGCACCGTCGTGATGGGAGCGGAGCGCGTCAGCGGAGCGGAACGGATTGGCGGGCGTATGAAAGAAGGGCACGCGAAACAGCGTCGTCCCGGTCATGCGCGCTCCATCGCAGCTGCGGCGCCGTGTATCGAGCGCGCGCGACGAATCGCGAAGAACACCTGTTCCGGCGTCAGTGGGCTTGGCAACAGCACGTCGTCTCCTGGCGCGGCGCTGTGCTCGACACCGTCCGCACCCGGCGCGAA
>JAKFYA010000056.1 GCA_021731095.1 Acidobacteriota bacterium
GCGCTGGGCCGGGTCCCGCCGCTCACCTATCTGCAGCGCGTTTCAACCCCGCTGAAGTCCACGAATCCGTGGTCCGCTTGACGGGGAAGCGTACCCGTTGCTCTCAATTCCGATGGACTCGCCGAACTGAAGACGGCCGGCGTCTCGGACAATGTCATTCGGGTCATGCTCGACCCCACGGCCGCGGTGGCCAGAGCCTTGCCCACGCCGGCCCCACCAGCGACGGTCCCTGACGCCGCAGCCCCGGTGGCTCAGCCCGCGGTGGCGGCGAGTGACGCCCCACTCGTACCGGAGATCGGCGTCTATTTCAAGAAAGACAGCGCCTGGGCAGATCTGTTGCTAGAGGTCGTGAACTGGAGGACGGGTGGTGCCCTCAAGTACTTGGCGAGCCTACACGTCATCAATGGGGACTTCAACGGATTCGTCAATGGACACAACAGTCGCACTGTCGTCACGAATCCCGTTGAGATCCTCATCTACAAACCCGGAGCAACTGCCGTCACCGAGTACCAGCTTCTGCGCCTGCGCCAAGGTAACGACGGACGTGAGTCCAGAACGGTCACGGGCGGTGTGATGCACGCCTCTGGTGGTTCTGTGAGAGACCTGGTGCCCTTCGAGAGTAGGAATCTGGCAGTTCGCGCCGATGCTATCATTCTTCCGAATATTGGACTTGGGGAGTACGGAATCCTGGCGCCAGGCGCTGCAAGCTCAAGCAGTGCATTGGCTCAACTCGGGAAGATCTACACCTTTCGCATCGAGTAGAGCTGCCTTGTTTCTCAACGCCCACCGCAGTGCCAGGTAAGGGCGCAGTCGCACTCCGCCGACGTTGATGGGCGCATAGATCAGTTGCCTACGGAGGATAACCGGTCGCTGAGGCGACCTCCGACCGTTTCGCGGCTCAAGCACGTCATCAGCCGGAAGGAGCGACCGTGGCATCCAGACTCTCGTCTGTCGTCATCGCATTGCCGCTGCTGATGGCTGCCTGTGGAGGCACCCGGTCAACACCAACGGCTCCAAGTCCCGCCAGCACCACACCCGCATCCACGGCGACGGTGACTGGAGGTGCCGCGCCTACTTCGGCAGAGCCGTTCCAGAATATCGCTGCCACCTTGACCGAGGACAGTCAGATTGGCATCGTGGCTGCGAGTCCAGACGGGCACAGGCTTGGCGTGACCACGCAGCGCGGATCGGCATCACTGATTCTGGGTGTGTCTGGGGCGACCCTGACCCTGCAGGACGGCAGCCGAGTCGTTGTCTATGTCGGCACCGACGGCTTGCCCGCTCGGGCGGTGTTCGGCGACGTCATTGTGCTGTTCTCCAACTACACGAGTAGCAGTGTGGACATCTCGGCGGTGGGAGCCGACGGCACTGCCGGAAGCTCGCGCAACGTTCCCGTCGATCCCGGCGCGCTCGCGGACTTGCGTGTGCTGCCGCGTCAACTCAGTGCCAGTGCGTTTGTGGCGGGCCCGGTCCGGTCGGCCGCGCTTTCCTCATCGGCGATGCAGAATTTCGCACTTGGTCTAAAGATAGGCGGCACCCTCCTCAGCGTGGCAAGCTGCGGCACCGCTGCCGCGGCCTCCGTCGCGACTGTCGGAGCCAGCCTTGTCATTGCCACAGGCGCGTGTGTCAGTGCCGTAGTTCAGGTTGCAAAGCTGATCCAGCCGGAGCTCGATGCTCCGCTGCTCACAGCGTCCGGCGCTCTGTTGTCAGGGACTACCTGCGCCAGCGGGTCTGTCTACGGGTGCACGACGATCATCGTTCGGGCGCTCCAGATCGAGACCGATGCGGCGAATACCTTCCTGTCCTCCCGTCCGGCGCCAGTGCCGCCGACGCCGTCCATTCAAGTGGATGGCACCTGGACCGGTAGGACCGGCCAAGGGGAGGCGTTCTCGCTTCGCGTCGAGAACTACCGTGTCACAACCTTCTTTGCTCGGTACTCCTTTACAGGTCTCAACTGTCAATCCGTCGGGGGCGTGTCGCCAGACACCGACATCGCGATTGCGGACAACGCGTTTCAGTGGTCAGGGACCTTTGCTCCCCCGGGACCTCTCTCGTACGCGATCTCCGGGACATTCGCATCAAGCAGTTCTGCGAGCGGCACCTTGAACATCACCCTAGGCCCTGCGTGCGGTGGCACGGTCGGTACGACATGGACGGCATCCAAGTAGACGTGCGGCAGTGCAGTGATGGGGATGTCATCCGTCGTGGCGTCTCGGTTGGGCTCGGCACGTCAGTGGCGACGTCCCGCCACTTAGCGCAAGCGACTAGTAGGCAAGAAGCTCGAAAGACGACAAATTGCGACGTGCAGATAGGCAATCGTGCACCTACGATTCGACTCACACTATGACTACACAAGCGTCGATATTTCGCGCCTTATTGGCTGCTGCGGTTCTCGTGGCCCTGCAAGTGGGCTCCGCCAGCGCCAGCGAGTATCCTGTCCTGTTCATCCACGGGTTTTGTTCAAACTCCGGAACATGGGATGGCATGTTTGACAATCTGTCCAGACGACGATTCGGCGACAAGTTGATCCAGGCCTACGCTGCCGCTGACGGCAAGGTGTACGCCCGAAATGGTCCACTGCCAACAGAGCTGCGCTCGTTTGCGATCGACTTCTACGATCCAGGAGGTCAGACCTTTGACAAGGTCGCAGTTGCGAACATCTCGATATCCGACAAAGTGCGCCAGCTCAAGACCGTCATCGACGGAATCAAGGGTGCGACGGGTGCGCCGAAGGTAGTTGTCGTGGCCCACAGCATGGGAGGCCTGGTCGCGCGGGCCTATGTTCAAGGGTGGGGCCTGACGTCGTCCGGCAGGCTCGTCACCTACGGAGATGACGTAGCGCGCGTGGTGACAATCGATACACCACATCAAGGCTCAGGACTGGGGTCCATTCCAACCGATCTGACGCCCTGGGACCGATTGTGTCTAACCACGGCGACGGTCAACAAGAGTGAAATGCTGCCTGACAGTGGATTCCTGCACTCTATTAATAGCGAACGTCCCTGGCCAAGTGACACGAAGATGGACGCAGTCGCGTCGTACTATCAGAATCCTCCCTTTCCATCGGCGGGAGATACCGATGGCGTCGTGACTCGAGAGAGTCAGGACATTCGCACCGTTTCAAGCTACTGGGCAACCAATCCAAATATACAGGCGTATTTGCAGCGATTGTCGGTGCCGCGACTGCCGGTGCTTCATACCGCCGTCCTCGGATTGAACGTTACGTCCTCACTGGTGGCGAGTCTTATCGCGGAGACCGACAGTGACCCGCCAAGTTCGCCTAGCCGATGTGCCACAACTGCGATTTCCATCGGCGCCGTCATTTCTGGCCAACTAACTACGGCTGACTGCTTCGCACCGCATCGTTCCTCGCAACGCGGGGACCTCTACTCGTTCAATGCAGTAGCTGGACAGCGCTTGCACATATCGATGAGCGCGGGCAGTCTGGACGACCCATATCTCGTCTTGGTTGGTCCGACTGGAGCCATCGTCGCGGAGGATGACGACTCCGGTCCCGTCGACGATCCGCTAATCGACGTCGTAGCTCCGACCACTGGCGTGTACGTAGTCGAAAGTACGACCTATGATTCGTTCTCTTATGAAGGTGCGTATCTGTACTGACTTGGCACCTACTCGCTCAGGGTAGAAGCCGGTGCCGTTGCCCCAGTCTGTGTGCCAGTGGATATTTCGATTGGCTCGTCTGCCGACGGTGCACTAACGGGCGCCGACTGCGACGCACCCCACCGGCAAGGCGCCAAAGCCGACCTGTACCGTTTCTTCGCCAGAGCCGGACAGCGAGTTCTCATTCGAATGACCGCACCAGCCATTGACGCCTATCTCATGCTCACGTCAGGTACTGGAACGATGATGGCGCAAGATGATGATTCCGCTGGCGCTCTCAATGCCGAGATCGCTGTCACCATGCCGGCCACAGGGACATACGTGATTGAAGCTACGTCATACTCACCAGACGAACGCGGGACATACAGAATCCAAGTATCGTCTCCATAACAAGTGTGACGTGGTCCCAGAAATTCACGAGAGCGCAAAAGTAGAGTAGGGTCGCTTCCGGTGTCCCCCCCTCCGGGGGAAGGAGAAGCGATGAAGAGATCCCGCTACACCGAAGTGCAAGTCGCAGACACCCTGCGCCTGGCCGAGTCCGGCACGCCAGTCGCCGATATCTGTCGCCAGATGGGCATTGCCGAAGCCACGTTCTACCTCTGGAAGAAGAAGTACGGCAGCCTGGGCGCGACCGAGGTGCGCGAGCTCCGGCAGATGCGCGAGGAGAATGCGCGCCCGAAGCGACTGGTGGCCGACCTGACCCTCGACCAGCACATCCTCCAGGAGGTGCTCCGAAACAAAGGCTGAGGCCAGCGCGCCGCCGCGAGCTGGCCCAATGGATTCACGACCGCCTTCAGGTGAGCACCCGCCGCGCCTGCGCGCTCGGCGACGTCTGTCCGAACACCTGGTACTACACCTCGCGCGCCCGCGATGCGTCGGCCCTGCGGATGCGCATCCGCGAGCTCGCGCAGGCTCGGCCGCGGTTCGGCTATCTCCGCACCTGGATCCTGCTCCGGCGCGAAGGCTGGCCGGACAACAAGAAGCGGGTTCACCGCCTGTACCGCCTGGAAGGCTTGCAGGTGCGCCTGCGGGCGCGCCGGAAGAAGCGGCTGAGCCTGCACCGCGGCGCTGTGCCGCCGGCGACGGGGCGCAATCTGTACTGGGGCATGGACTTCGTGCATGACCAGCCCGCCTCCGGTCGGACGTTTCGCGTGCTGACGGTGTTCGATCAATGGAGTCGCGAGCGTGTGCTGCTGGAGGCCAATGTGTGGCTAACCGGACGGAGCGTCGTGGAGGCCCTCGAGGCCGTGTCTGTGGCGCGTCCTCTGCCACAGGCGATCACGGTCGATCACGGCACCGAGTTCACGTCCAATGCCCTCGACGAGTGGGCCTATCGGCGTGGGGTCACCCTGGACTTCATCCGGCCCGGCAAGCCCGTGGAGAACGCGTTTATCGAGAGTTCCAATGGTCGGCTGCGGGACGAGTGCCTCAACGTGTACAGCCTTGTGGACCTCGCCCACGCCCAACACCTGCTCGATACCTGCCGTCACGATTACAATCACCAGCGTCCACACGGCGCGCTCGGCCACCTGACGCCGAGCGAGTACGTCGAACGCAGTCAGCAGCACGACACCGAAGCGGCCCGACTCCAACTATCAGCCGTCTGATAACGGGGGCAACGTCACAGGCTCTGGTTCTCAGGTGCCGGCGCTTTCAGAGGAGACGTCACACGCACTACAATCCCCCCATGAGCGTGCCGTTTGATCGCCCTCGACGGGTCGTTGTCACCGGCCTTGGCCTTGTCGGTCCAGTCGGCTTGAGTGTCTC
>JAKFYA010000015.1 GCA_021731095.1 Acidobacteriota bacterium
GAACTGCGCAAGGCCATGACGCCGGCAGTCGCAGCACCGTCCTCGGCAGCCGCAGCGCCGGCCACGGCACCCGCGGTCGAAGCCCGGCTGGCCGCGCAGGAGAAGGAACTTGCCGCCCTGCGGAAGCGGACCGACGGCACCTCCCCGGCCCTGGTGAACGAAGCGCTCGCCGGTAAGTGGTACGAGCGGATCCGGCTGCGTGGCTACACCCAGTTCCGCTACAGCGAAGTGCTCGACACGCATGATGCGGTCGTCGAGGTGCCCGCCGATCGCTCCGTGAACGAGAACGAGACCTTCGGCATCCGCCGGGGCCGCTTCATCTTCAGCGGCGATGTGTCGAAGCACGTGTTCCTCTATGCCCAGTCCGACTTCAACGGCTCGATCGGTACTGGTGACTTCGCGCTGCAGATGCGCGACCTCTATGCGGACATCTCGCTCAACACGAGCAAGTCGTTCCGCATCCGCGCCGGCCAGTCCAAGGTGCCGTTCGGGTTGGCCAACCTCCAGTCGAGCCAGAACCGGCTGATGGCCGAACGGCCCGATGCCCTGAACAGTGCCGTCGAGGGCGAACGCGACCTGGGTCTCTATGCCATGTGGGCGTCACCTGTGGCACGGCAGCGCTTCAAGGACCTGGTCGACAAGGGGCTCAAGGGCTCTGGCGACTACGGTGTGGTTGCTGTGGGTGCGTACTCGGGCCAGGGACTCAACAGGCCGGACGTGAACGGCCAGCCGCATGTGGTCGGCAGGGTGTCATATCCGTTCGCGCGGAAGGGTGGCCAGATGGTCGAGCTGGGCGTGCAGGCCTATCACGGACGCTTCGTTCCGGGCACGCAGGCCATTACCAGCGGGGGGAACACCTTCACCCCGACGCTGGCCGCCACCGGGGTCCTGGATCAGCGCGTGGCCGGCACGTTCGTCTGGTATCCGCAGCCCATCGGCCTCGAGACCGAGTGGACCTTCGGTCGTGGCCCCGCACTCGCCGACAACTTCCGCAGCATCGGGACCCGCCAACTCAAAGGCGGCTACGTCCTGGCCTCCTACCGTCATGTGGGGAGCCGTGTCTCGATGCCCTTCGTGCGGTGGAACTACTTTGACGGAAACCGGAAGTTCGCCAGGAACGCTCCTCGCGAGAAAGTGAATGAACTGGACTTCGGCCTGGAGTGGACGCCGTGGAGCGACGTGGAGCTGACGGCCACCTACACCCGGACCATTCGCCGGACCCGCACCAGCACGTTTCCCTTCACCGATGCCACTGGCGCCGATCGTCTCGGCTTCCAGTTGCAGTGGAACTACTGAGCCCGACTTCGCTTCAGAAGGTGAGGCCCAGCGACACGAACGGCAGATGCATGTCTGCCCGCTGGCCGGATGGCAGATGCTGCGCCACCCACATGTACCCCGCCTCGACCGTCGCCTGTTTCGACAGGCGGCGGTTCACCCCACCAAACACCCGGTTCTGGTCGAATCCCTGAGGGGGCCCCTTCGGGGTGTCGTCCAGATTCACCATCAGTTCGTCCCAACCCACCACTGACCACGGCCCCGTTCTGACGGGCCGCTGGGCCCGCACCATGACGCGCGTGCGATGGGAGGAGTTGGCCCAGTTCGCCTGCCACCGCTGTTCCTGCCTGACGCGCAGGCTGGTCGCCCAGTGACCGGCCACGGGCAACGTGACCGAGGCCTGCTGCCAGAGGCGCTGTTCGTGAGTGACCCCTGGGCCTGGCGGCTTGGCAATCCAGGCGTGACCGGCCCATAACGTCAGCCGGCCATTGATCCTGCGCCCGGCCGCCGTCCTGGTGAGCACCTGGAACGGCTCCGAGATGTCATTGAACCACCGTGGCTGCTCTTCCAGATGCAGACGCCAGTTGTCCGAGAGGCGGACAGTGGCTACAGCCTGCACCCAGAGGTGCGTGTCAGTGCCGGCCAACTGGGCCTGCGCGGAACGTGGAGCCAGCGTGGCCCAGACGGCGACGAGTACAGCCAGGGTTCGAAGTGACATGGCCTTCAGTATACGGATTGGCCGAAGCGCCGCGGTTCAACAGACTCAGACAATCACGTCCGTGAAAGATGGCACTGAGACATTTATGTCACAGGTAACTACCAGGAGCGCCGGTGTCGCCTCCAGACGGGTTCCGGATCAGGCAGAGACAGCTCCGAACGGAGCGCCAGTGACCCACCAGTCAGACAGGCATGTCTGCCTACGAAGCAGGTGAAACAATTTTGTATCCATTGCGCCATGTGACGACGCGGCAGACATGACCAGATAACACACTGCATACAAAGCCTTTACATCACTTTTTCGGACTCCTTTCCAGTCGGGCCAATCTCTTGCTCTACTCTGGTCATTGCAATCAAACACCGGCAGCAGCGGCGGCGCGAACATTTCCGGGCCACGTCTTCCGCCTGCTGCCGGTCCTGTCCTGGAGGAGTGACTTTGAGACACCATGCGAGCGACCTGACCCCCTGGCTTCGCGCCACGCGCGTCCTGCTGGCCGCCAGCGCCTGCACCGCGGTGCTGGCCTCGGCACCGGCCATGGCCGCCCCGCCTGCAGCTGAGGATGCGGCCGAAGAGACCACGACAACCGTGCAGGACAAGCCGGCACCGGTGGTCGACTTTCTGAAGAAGGTGGAGTTCACCGGGCTGGTGGACACGTACTTCACCTACAACTTCAACAAGCCCGCCACGGGGACCTACACCCCGCTGCGCAACTTCGACGTGAAGCACAACCAGTTCAGCGTCGCCCTAGTGGAACTGGCGCTGAACAAGCCGGCAACCTCGGAAGACCGCGTCGGCTTCCGCTTCGACCTCGACTACGGCCAGGTCGCGCAGATCTTCAACTCGGATCCGCTCGACGGCAACAACCTGCTGAACGTGCAGCAGGGCTATGTCAGCTACGTGGCCCCGGTGGGCAGTGGCCTGACGATTGACGTCGGCAAGTTCGTGACCCCGATTGGCACCGAGCCGACCGAGAGCAAGGACAACTACAACTACTCCCGCGCGTTCCTGTATGCGCTCGGGCCGTACTACCACGTCGGCACGCGCGTCGGCTACACGGTGAACGACAAGTTCTCACTGGGCGCCATGCTCGTCAACGGCTGGAACGCGTCTGGCGACAACAACTCGGGCAAGTCGTTCGGCCTGAGCGCGACGCTGAAGCCGACCTCGAAGGTCACCATCATCCAGAACCTGCTGATGGGCCCGGAGCAGAACGACAACTCGGATGACGTCCGCACGATGTCGGACACGAATCTCTCCGTGTCGCTGACCGACAAGCTCGCCACGGGCCTCAACTACGCCTACGTGAAGGACACCATCGCCGGCGAGAAGGTCTCGTGGCAGGGCCTCGCGCTTTACCTCCGCGGCCAGGTGACCGATGTGTTCGCCATCGCACCGCGCTTCGAGATCTTCAACGACGATGCCGGCCTGGTGAGCGGTGCCGTTCAGAACCTGAAGGAGTTCACCCTGACCGGCGAGCTCAAGCACAAGGACGGCCTGATCTTCCGGGCGGAGTTCCGCCGCGACTGGTCCGACATCGACTTCTTCACGAAGGACGGCGCGGCCACGGACAACCAGAACACGTTCACCGTGTCGGCGACCTACTCGTTCAGCTCGAAGCAGTAGTCGCTCGCATCTCCCCTCATCACACCGCGCGCCCCTGGCGACCAGCCTCGGGCGCGCGGTGCTACGTACGGCCCGCCCTGTCGCACCCTGCCTGAGCACCCTGCCTTCGCACCATCCAACGCCCCTGAACACGCCTGCCTCATGCACACCCCTGTGGACTGAGGACGACAGCGCTGGCCATGCCGCTGGTCTCTGCTCGTCGTCGCTGCTCGACCTGCCGTCGGCGTGCGTTGAGGCGCGGGTGATGCGGCGCAAGAGTGGGGCGCGAGGGCTGGTATGGCGATGGGGTGGGACGATGGGCCAGGCTACGGCGCGCTGCGATGAGGCCACCTCGGGCATGGCGGGCGGAGGAGAGGCGCCGTACACGAAAAACGGCGCACCCCTGAAAGGGATGCGCCGTCAGGAATCTTCCCCGGAGGCCGTGCGCTACTGTGAGGCGCTCGCGTCGTTCGTGACCGCGACAACGGCGGCCGTGACGCCAGCTCCAACCAGACCAACCACACCAAGCGCCATACCACTGATGCCCACCACACCAGCCGCGCCTGCCGCAGCCGCGCCCGCTGCCGCCGCACCAGCCGCCGCGGCACCGGCCCCCGCCGCACCAGCCGCCGCGGCACCGCCAGCCGCTGCCGCACCGAGCGCACCAGCCAGCACGCCGCTAGTGACCGTCACCGCCACCGTCTGTCCTGCCGCAACAGTAATGGACGCGGTAGTGCCAACGATCCTGCCCGTGTTGTCCAGCACTTCGACCACGTAGGTCCCGGGATTGACGTTCGAGAACTTGAACGCACCCGTCGTACTCGCCTGGCCCGTGCTCGCGACCTGACCGGTGTCGGCGTTGCGCAACTGCACCCTCGCACTCACCAGCACCTGGCCAGAGTTGGAGGTCGCCGTGCCCTGAACGGTTCCAGACTTGACGGTGGCGGCGGCGTTCTGCGCGGCCGCGCCAACCGGGACCGGAACGACCGAGACCACCATGAAGGCGGCAAGCGTGAGGCTGAGTACTTTGCGCATCGTAATCTCCTAAGGTCGTATCTTCGCGCGATCCCACTCCGTGGGTCAATACCCTATTTATCGACCGGTACGTCCCGGATCTCCAGATACCCCCCGGCGCCATCAGCCCGGGTCTCAATCCGGGTGACCTGTCCCGCCGGATTGTAGGTCAGCCTCCGGTCCCGAACGCCGTCGAAGTCCTCATCCCACTCGACGGCCCGAATGACAGGGCCGGCGAAGAACGTCCAGTGGTCGGGACGCCCGTCGCCATTGGAGTCCTCTTCAATGTGCTCAATTCCGCCTGTGCCGTCCGGCAGGTCGAATTCCCAGTAGTCAATCCGGCCGTCCTGGTTCCTGTCGCGTTCGGCGCGCAGGACCTTGGTCCCGTTCATATAGACCCAGGTATCCGCCTTGCCGTCCCCGCTCAGGTCGGTGGTCAGCTTGCTGAGACGGCCCGTGTTGGGATCGTAGGTCGGAATGGGCGTCGGGGTGTCAGACGCCGGACCGCCGCAACCAGTGGCCGCTACTGCCACAACCAGAAGGGCCACCGCGATGCTGCACACGCCTGCCTTGTTCCCCAGTCCGGATCCCTGCACGTTCCGGATGATAGCAACAGCCGGGCACCGAAGACCTGGACCATGTGATCAACCGCCATCTGGCGGCCCGCGGTCGTGGCAGGTTCTCCCTGGCGGAGGCGGGTCCCTGACGCCTCCTCACG
>JAKFYA010000184.1 GCA_021731095.1 Acidobacteriota bacterium
ATGTTCGACTGGCTGCCGAGGCGCGGCGACACCAGATGGCGAATCATGCAGGCATCAAAGGTGTCGCCAGCAATCGGCACGCCCTGCGTACCGAGGATGCGTGCGTGCGGGCTCAGCGTCGCGCGCGCGCCAGGTCCAACCCTGACGAGGGAGAAATCGCTGGTGCCACCCCCGAAGTCGGCAATCAGGACCAGCTCGTCATGCGTGAGCTGGCGGTCGTAGCTGTAGGCGGCGCCAATCGGCTCGTACGCAAAGCGGATCTCGCGAAACCCGCAGGCCTCGAGGGCGGTGCGCAAGCGGCCTTCGGCAAAGGCACCGGCCGCGGGGTCGTCGTCGCCGACAAAGGCCACGGGTCGGCCCACGGTGATGGCCGTGCCGAGCGGTCCGCATTGCGCCTCGGCTTCGTGCACCAGGCCCTTCACCACGCAGGCAACCAGATGCTCGAACGAATAGACCTTGCCGAAGATGTTGGTGGAGGTGAAGGAACGACTGGCCGCAAAGGACTTGATCGACTGAATCAGGCGCCCCTTCGGCTGCGCGGCCAGGTACTGCGCAATGGCCTCCGGGCCGGCCAGCGCCGGCGACCGCGTGGCCCCGAGGCCACGGCGCTGCGGCGGCGCGAAGTAGACGACCGAACGATAGCTCTCCGTCCTGTGCGCATCATCAACACGACAGGAGATCACGTCGACTGACCCGTGACCGTCGGCAATCGCCAGGCTGCTGTTCGTGGTTCCGAAATCCAATCCGACGTGCCGACTCATCCGTGTCTCAATCTTACGCCGCCGGACGTGGTCACGCCTTGGGTCTGGGCGGGGTGATGCGGGCGAAGATCTGACGCGAGACCACAGCGAGCGTGAACAGGCCAAGGCCCGCCGCCAGGAAGGCAACGCCGTATCCGCGGCTGCTCAGGATGCGACCAAGGACCTGTGGCCCGCTGGCCTGCCCCATGAAGAAGAAGAAGGCAAAGAGGGAGACGGCGGTACCTCGTGCCTCCGGTGCCAGTTCGGTGGCACGGGTCTGCAGGGTGCCATGCATCGTGTAGTACCCCATGCCCAGCACCACCACAAAGGGTAGAAACGCGTGCCAGGTCGGCATCAGGCCGATGCCGGTGAACCCGATGCCCAGCAACGTGCCACCGAGCAGGAGGATGCCCAGTTCGCCGAACCGTCCCACCAGCACGCGGGCCGACGCGCTGTAGATCAGCCCCCCGACGCCGAAGCCCGCCACCATCACACCAGCCGAGAGGTAGTTGATGGCAAACCGGTCTGTGAGTGACGAGGCCAGGTACGCCAGGCCGCCGAATACAAACAGCCCTTCCACCAGCACCGTGGTCAGCACGACGGGCGCGAGCGGACGACGCAGCAGCGCGCCGTACTGGGTGAAGAGCGCGTAGACCATGAGACCGGCGCCCAGTGCCTCCAGGCCGTGTGCGATGAGCGGTGTTCCGACGCCCAGCACGCCCAGGAAGATGGCGGTTCCGCCAACGGGCACCGCCAGGATTGACGGACCGATTGGGCGCGGTCTCGGCGCTTCAGGACAACGACGGCTCTGCCTCGCCAGCAGGACGGCCGCCACCGCCGACACGACGCCGAAGACCAGGAACACGTTCCGCCACCCCAGAAACTGCCCGAACACGCCGCCCAGCGTGCTGCCGGCAATCTGCCCCATCATCAGGGCACTCATGAAACGCGCCAGCGCAATCTGGCGAGACCCGTAGGGAAAGGTGTCGCCGATGTAGCCAATGGACATCGGAATGACCGACGCCGCTGTGACCCCTGTCAGAAACCGGAGCACCGCAAAGACCGGCAGGCTCGGCACGAACGCACAGGCGCCAGTGCCGACGGCGAACAAGGCCAGACACACGGCCATGACCCGCAGCTTGCCGAGTCGGTCTCCGAACGGGCCGTAGAAGAGCTGGAACAGGCCATATGGCAGCGCGTAGGACGAGATGACCAGTGCGGCGCTCACGGGTACCGTGTGGAAGTCTGTTGCCACCACATGCAACAGCGGGTCGATGACGCGCGCGTCCGCCTGCACCAGAAAGGCCGCGAGCCCGAGGACCAGCAGCGAGGCGCGAGGCGTGGAGGCGGATGAGGTGGTGGGGGCTGCAGCCTGCACGGGTCGTCAGTTGGAAAGCAGGCAGCAGTATACCTGCCCCCATCGCGACTCATGTCCGGCCGCGCGGGGCCGATTGCCTCTGCATGCAGGCGGTGAGATTTGCCGAGGTGCTCGAGGCCGCGCTGGACGCGGTGGCGGGCCCACCGCCCAGCGGCGCATGGGTGCCACCGCGCTGGTCACCACCGCCGACACGCCTGGACGGCCCACGCCGGGTCCCGTTCGCCTCGACGCCGTATGCCAGCCTCGTCACCCCGGCAGCCGAACGTCCTGCGCCACCAGCGCGCCGGCTGACGGCCGCTCAGGCGCGGGCCCTCAACGCCATGCTGAGCCGTGGCGCCGCCCTCACCGAGAGCTTCACCGAGCGCGAACTGCGCAGTGCCTTCCGACTGCTGGCGCGCCAGTACCACCCGGATCGACACCCGCACGCCTCAGAGGCCGCGCGGGCTCGGCTGGCCCGTCTGTTCGGAGCATTGGTCGCGGACCACCACACCCTGCGGACAGCGCTGCGCCCCGAGCCGACCCGACCGCACTGACGCCCAGCCTTCTGCCAACAGCGCCAGGCAGTGAACCACCGGCGTACCTGGCCCTCCATCGAGGGCGTCACTCGTGGCGCCCAATGCGTCAGAGATGGAGGCCTGACCTCACACCCGGAGGAAGTCGCCTTCCCAGTGCCGGATCAGCTTCTTGATGGCCGTACGGTCGGTCAGCTTTTCGTCCAGCACGCGCCTGGTCAGCTCGGGCAACTCCGCGTCGCTCGCAAAGCGCAGGGCGCAGATCTGTCCCAGCGTGAGCTCGGCGATGCGTGACTGGAGATCAGCCGGCAGCACCGTCTGCAGACGCAGACGCGTCTCGAGACGCACCACCCGATCCTGGGCACGCAACGCGAACAACCGGGCAAAGGCAATCCCGACCACCGCACCAAACGCCAGCACCACCAGCATCAGGTGGTCGATCGAGAAATCTGTCACGGTTCGGTAGGCAAACCACACCATCGCCACCAGCGTCAGCATCGTGCCGATGGCGTAGGGCTTCGGAACCTTCTGGACATGATTCTCAAACGTCTGCGTTGCCGTCTCGCTCATTGCGTGATTCTCCCTTGATGCCTGAAGCCGAGTTCCTGAACCTGCTGCGGGCCGAACACGGCGCGCATCCGGCCTGTCGCGCTGTCTACGCCTTGCTGGTCCGCGCGTACACCACGTACCCGCAGAGGATGCCCACCACCAGCGGCACCACCGACATCGCGGCCGGGCCGCCGATGAGCGTAATCCCGGTCGCGCCCATCATGATCATCACCAGACCACTGGCCGCCAGCGTGGTCAGCACCGGCATGATGCCGGTGAGGCCGGGCAGCACCAGGCCCAACGCCCCGGCGACCTCGGCGACGCCAATGAACTGAAAGAACCACAGCGGCAGTGCCGTGGTGCCAGTCACCTGCTCGGCCGGCATCGTGAACTTGGTCACGCCGGCAAACAGGAACACCACCGCCAGCAGGCCCTGCACCACCCACAACGACACGGGTGTCTTCGTCGCGCGTCCACTCATCGTTCCGCTCCCTGAGACGCGCCAGAACGCGCCCTCGTTCCCACAAATGCCAAGGGCCGGGAAAACCCGGCCCTTGGCGCACATGATACTGCGCTTGACGTCACGCCCACGGGCGTCCGTGCGGACTAGACGTCGAGTTCCTTCAGCCTGCCCGAGCTGTCGCCCAGCTTGTCGACCGGCACGCCGGCACGGTCCAGCAGCGTGACGACCAGGTTGGTCTCGGGGACGTAATCCTCGATCTTGTAGGCCACATGACGGTTGCCCTTGATCTTGCCCGCTCCGCCACCCAGGATCAGATTCGACAGATCGATAATCGCGTGCTCGTTCGGATTGCCGAGCCCGCCACCGACCAGGAGAATGGAGTTGTCGAGCAGGTTGCCGTCGCCTTCCTTGATGCCGCGCAGCTTGCCCAGATAGTAGGCAATCAAACCCACATGATAGGCGTCGATCTTGCCCACGTCATCAATCTTGCCCGCGGCGTTGCCATGGTGCGAGGTGGCGTGATGCTGGCCGGCCACACCAATCTGCGGGTAGGTGCGCGGGCTGAGCTCCCGGGCCATCTGGAAGGCGATGACGCGGGTGATGTCGGCCTGGAACGCCGCCGCCTGCAGGTCGAACATCAGCTTGACGTGTTCTTCGAACGCACCCGGAATGTCGCTGGGGCGCTCCGGCACTTCGACCGAGGCATCCATGGTCCGCTTTTCGGCCTTGTCGATGCGCGTTTCGATTTCGCGCACGGACTCCGTGTACTGCTCCAGACGGGCGCGATCAGAGGGACCCAGCTTCTTTGACAGCTGGCCCAGACGTTCGGTCACCGCATCCAGAATGCTGCCGCTGGTCTCGAGCTGGCGGCGCTGCTCCTTGGGTGAGCCCCCATCGCCGAACAGGCGCTGGAACACCACCCGGGGATGCGTCTCCATTGGCAGCGGCGTCGTGGGATTCCGCCACGAGAAGGTGTTCTGGTAGAGGCAGCTGTAGCCGGCCTCGCAGTTGCCGACCATCTGCTCGTTCTGTTCGATGGCCAGTTCCAGTGATGGCAGCACCGTCGACTTGCCGAGCACCTGTGCCGCCACCTGGTCGGCGCTGATGCCGGCATGCACGTCGGCGCCTTCCGTCTGCTTGGCGTGTGTGCCGGTCATCCAGGCCGCGCTGCTGCGCGAGTGCGGACCGGGCGAGGAGCCCTTGGCCTCAGCCTCGAGATTGGCGAGACCCGACACGACCGTCGTCCGGTTCCGGAACGGCTCCAGTGCCGCCAGCGACCGCTTGAAGTCCGGATTGGCACCGTTGACATCCGGCACCCAGAACTTCCGGATGTAGCCGTTCGGGCGATAGATGAAGCCCATGCGGACCACGGGCGCCGCGGCAGTCTTCGCCAGCGGCGTGAGGGCCGGCACCATGGCATCCAGCAGCGGCAGGGCCAGCGCAGTGCCGGCGCCCCGGAGGAACAGGCGGCGGTCAAGAGCGAGCTTTGACACAAACATGATCAGTCTCTCCTAGTTGACGCGGGCGGATGGGGCCGCCTGCGGCTGAGCCTTCGCCGACGTGCCGACAACGGCCGGCGCGTCAGACGACGACGCACGCATCTGGAAGGGGGCGCTCTTCACGACGCCGAGGATCAGGCTCGAGAAGCGGTTGCGGTCCTTGGCCGCCGTCCGGGCAATCTGC
>JAKFYA010000004.1 GCA_021731095.1 Acidobacteriota bacterium
TCGCCAGCGCGGCGCCCGCCCGCATGGTCGAGGAATTCTTCAAGCTGCTGCGCTCCGGCGCCGGAGAAACGGCCTTCCGGATGATGGCGGACCGGCGCCTTCTGGAACCCATGGCGCCGTCGCTGCAGGAGGGCGCCGGGCCGGTGCTCTGGCGGTCTCTGGCGCACGTGGACGACTTCCGCTCGCGCTTCACCGAAGCCCCGGACACGTTGACCAACGCCATCCTGCTCGGCTCGCTGCTGATGCCGCTCGGCTACACGGCCAAGTCATTCGCGCCGGTCATGCAGCCAGACGGCGAGCGCAAGGAACCAAAGATTGCACTGGGCAGCCTGCCCCTGGCCCGGCGCGACATCGAGCGGCTGCGGCAGATCCTGCAGATGCAGCGCTCACTGACGGATGTGAACCTCTCGCCTCGGGCGCGCCTGGGCCTGATGCACCGCAGTTCGTTCCGCGAGTCACTGACGTGGCTGGAAATCCACGGCGGAGCCCCGGAGATTGTCGAGCACTGGAAGGGCTTCATCGAGGCCGCAGGCACAGATGCGGTCGCCGGACCCGAAGGGACAGCCCCCAGGGGGGACGACAGCCCGAAGCGTCGGCGCCGCCGTCGCCGCAGCCGCGGACCGCGCAAGCCAGGCGAGACGGCCTAGTTCGCCGGCGCCAGCCGGGAGCGGGTCACGGTGGTACCGGCCACCAGATCGTGCAGGGCCCGCTTCCTCGGCATCACCCCCACCATCAGCCACCCGAGCAGCAGGGCTGCCGTCGAGAGTCCTCGCGCCAGGAAGCGGACCGAGGCGCGCAGGAACCCGATGCGTGCGCCGGCCGGGTCGACCACCTTCAGGCCGAGGGCGTACTTGCCGACAGTGCCCTGGAACCGGGACGACTCGCCGACGGCACAATACAGCCACCCCGCCACTAGCGCCACGACGGGCGCAACCGTTTCAAGCGTGTCCTGCGCCCGGTCGAGCGGCACCTTGCCGCCCATCATGAATCCTGCCATCAGGGCAAACGGACCGATGGCCACGACTGTGATGACGGCAATGATGAGCAGGTCGAAGAGCAACGCGAGCGAGCGGATCCAGAAGCCGGCGTAGCGGGTCACGGGTTTCGTTGTACCACGGACCTACGAGGGTTGTCCGGCTTTCAGGCGCTCGACGTCAGACAGGTGATGGCGCAGGTGCACCACGTAGTCCTCCACCACGAACCTGAGCGTGAACGGCCCGTCGGTGCCGATGCGGATGGGCGCCTCCAGCACAGATTCCGGCAGTCGGCTGATCACGTGGGCCAGGTGCCTGTTGAACAGCCCCCAGAGCTCGACGAGTTCTGGCCAGGGCCGCTCCTGATAGCCCTGTTCGCGCACCCACGCGTCTCCGTCGTAGCCCGGCAGCGAGAGGGCCCCGGCCTGCGGAGCCCGCACGAAGCGCTGGTGATTGTTGGCCGCCGAATCAATCAGATGACCGACGATCTCCTTGATGGACCAGGCTCCTGGTGCCGGCCGGAGCGCCGCCACCGATTCAGGAATCGCGTGAAGCCGCGGCGCGGTCTCGTTGACGATCTGCAGCAGTTCGGTCGCGGTGTGGGTCATGGACAGGCATCGTGCGCCCAATGGCGCCCGGAAACAAGTTGGGCCGGCCAGGAGGTTCCTGGCCGGCCCATGGATGGCGCAGTGCGAGACGGGAGTTATCCGTTCTGCTTTTCGAATTCCTGCATGAAGCTCACGAGGGCGTCGACGCCGGCTTCGGGGAACGCGTTGTAGATGGAGGCGCGCATGCCGCCCACCGAGCGGTGGCCCTTGAGCCCGTCAAGGCCGGCCGCGGTGGCCTCCTTGTCGAACTTCTTCTCAAGCTCTTCCGAAGGCATACGGAACGTCACGTTCATCAGCGAACGGTCGCCCTTGTTGGCGGTGCCGCGGTAGAAGCCGGTCCGGTCGATCTCGGCATAGAGTTTCGCGGCCTTGCGCTCGTTGACCTTGGCCACGGCCTCGAGGCCACCCTGGTTGCGCAACCACTTCAACGTCAGACCGAGCACGTAGATGCCGAAGGTCGGCGGGGTGTTGTAGAGCGAGTCGTTCTCGGCGTGCGTCTTGTAGTTCAGCATCGTCGGAAGCGAGTCGGATGCGCGCGCAATCAGATCCTCGCGGATGATGGCGAGCGTCACGCCAGAGGGGCCGAGGTTCTTCTGGGCGCCCGCGAAGATGACGCCGAACTTCGACACGTCAATCGGACGGCTGAAGATGTCCGAGGAGGCATCGGTGATGAGCGGCACATCGCCCACCTGGGGCAGCCGGTGCCACTGGGTGCCCTCGATGGTGTTGTTGCTCGTCATGTGCACGTAGGCCGCGCCTGGCGTCAGCTTGATCTCGTCATCTGTCGAGATGCGCGAGTACTTCTCGGCCTTCGTGGTGGCGGCCACGTTCACCGTCCCAACCTTCTTCGCTTCCTTGATCGCCTTGTCGGCCCATGAGCCGCTGTCGATGTAGTCCGCCGTTGCACCCGGGGTCAGCAGGTTCATCGGCACCATGGAGAACTGCAGGCTGGCGCCGCCCTGGAGCAGCAGGATCTTGTAGTTGGACGGAATCCCGGCCACGGCGCGCATGTCTTCCTGGGCGCGGCCAAGGATGTCTTCGAACGTCTTCGACCGGTGACTGATCTCCATCACCGACATCCCGACACCCGGGAGGGCGACGAGGTCGCGCTGGGCCTCCTCAAGGACAGGCAGCGGGAGAACGGCAGGGCCGGACGAGAAGTTGAAGACGCGTGTGGTGGTGGACATGAATACTCCTGAAAGCCGCGTAGAGGCGGGGTAACACCTAATTTTGCCCCACGGAGACGGGTTTCGGGAAACCGTCCCGTGTGGTGCCCCTAGAAGCGGTGCCCCAGGGTCAGGGTGGCGCGCTGCATTTTCCGCCCGGATTCGCGCCACTGGTACTCGTAGAGCGCCTCAACGGTGGAGCGGAGCGGCAGGGCCACACGGCCTCCGGCAGACGCCGTGTTGGCCTCGAAGCCCAGGATTCTGTCGGTCGACAGGGCGTCAAAGCCCTCGATCCCTCGGGCATACCCACCAAAGACCGCCAGCGCGGGCGAGAGCTGGCGTGTCCCCCGCACCAGGCCATGGTGCTGCCTGGCGTCCGGCCGCGGCAGCGGCAGGTTCGTCGAGGTGTAGTCGTAGCGCAGGTCGAGCGTGGTCAGGTCGTTGAGAAACCAGGTCACCGCGGGCTCGATGGCCAGCACGCTGGTGCCGGCAAAGTCGTAGATCCGCACCCCGATGCGACCCGTGGCGAACGGGAACCGCTGCTCCAGGCCGACATATCCATCGGTGACCGGCAGCACGCGATTGCCTTTGCCGTAGAGCACGTCGGCCGTCAGGAAGGACGCGCGGGCCCAGCGCCATTCGACGCCAGCACCGCCGCGCACATCGTCGCTGGCGAACTTGCGCTGCCACTGGCCACGGCCGGACAGGCGGAGTGCATCGGACAGGCGGTACTGGAGGCGCAGGTCAGCGCCTCGGCTGTCAGGGGTCGAGCCATCGAATCGCTCAAGGAGACCTCCGAGTTCCACGCGGTGGTCGTGCGCCGCCTCGGCCCGTCGCACACGCGCCTGATTGTGGTTCGTGGGCTCGTAGACTGCGGCACGCCGCAGATAGGCCACCGCACGGCTGCCTTGTCCAAGCTCGGTGTGCATGCGACCGAGGACCGCCAGGATGCCGGCGTGGTTCTGGGTGGTCCGGTCGGCCGCCTCCAGCACGCCAATCGCCTCTTCGAATCGGCGGCGGCGGCCCAGCGACTCGGCCACGCCAATGGCTGCCCGGGCGCTGGTGGGGTCGTCGAGATGCACGCCCCGATAGACCGACTCTGCCCTGTCGTAGCGATGGAGACGCATTTCAAGGTCCGCGATGGCGAGACGGGCCTCGAGATCGGCCGGGTTGGCAGCGGCGAGGCGCTCGAATGCCTGAAGCGCGGACTCCGTCTGGCCTGCAGCGGCAAGAGCCGCTGCTTCAGCTGAGGACGGCAGGGGCACCCCGGACGCTTCCCGGGCGGTCGGCTGCGCAGTCGTCGCCGGTTGGGAGGGTGGAGCCTGCGTGGCCAGAACGCCGGTCAGAAGCAGAGAGAAAAACATGCCGTCACCTCGTGGGCCGGAAACACGGCCCCACGGTCGTTTCGGCTGGAGGAGGAAAAGTCTTTAGGAGAACGGGGCGTCAGCCTGAGGGGCCGGCGTCAGCACACCGGCCAGCTGCGACGCGAACATGGCCGCCACGCCGCGCGCGGCCAGGTCATTCTCGCGGCCGTGGCGCACTTCAAGCGACAGCACCCCACGACAGCCGTCGTACGCCACCATGGGGGCCACGATCGCCCCTGCGGACTGGGGATCCGGCGCGGTGACAGTCCGGAGCGCCGACTCACGCCAGGCCTCGGCTGTCACATGCTGGGCGTCACGCTCGATTGCACCGACACGGGAGAGCACGCGCTGGTCGTACCCGAACGCCGCGACGGCCTGCAGCCGGTCACCGGTGTTCAGCCATACGATGGCTCCCCGGGCATCCAGCACCTCGGCCGCCTGCGCCAGCACATCCTGAATCTGCGCCGCATCGGTCAGGCGGGCAATGGACGCGCTCACCTCGGCCGCCGCCAGCCAGTCGATGGGTGGGCCGCCAGCGACCGCCGCCAGCTCCGCCTGGAAGTCGGGTCCTGTCGCCGCGTCGGCGAAGGCCTTGTCCGCAGCCGCGAGGTCCGACGCCGTCACGTCCAGCACTGGTGCGGCAGGCTCCGCCCCCTGCCCACGCGACAGCAGCACCAGGCCCACACACCAGAGCACGGTGGTCGCCCCCAGTGCCACCAGCGCCCGTGCCCGCGCGGTCTGCTCTTCGGAGGCGCGACGGCCACGCGCCAGTTCGGCGGTATCCCGCACGCGGGTCAGTGCGCCGGTCAGCGTCTCGCGCGCCGTGGTCGACACCTTGTCGGTGGCGCCAAACAGATTGCCGTCGGAGAGCTGCTGCCGCACCTGGGCATCGGCCGCCACCAGGCGATCCACGGACTCGCGGACGGAAGTGACGAGGTCGGCGTCTCCGGCCTCACGCAAGCCTTCAACTTCACCGGACAGTCGCTCGAAGAGAGTGGTCACACGCGCGGGCCAGGGCCCACCGGCCTGCCCAGGCGCCACGTAGAGACCCTGCGCTGACCCTATTTCGGCAATGGTGGCGAGGATGCCGGCGACGTGCCCATCGAATTCGGCGGCCGCTACTCGCGCGGCCGTGCGCTTCGATGCGGACAGCCAGAGGAAGGTGCCGCACGCGACCCCGACGGCGCCCAGAATGATGACAAGTGCCAG
>JAKFYA010000306.1 GCA_021731095.1 Acidobacteriota bacterium
GGTGATTGCCGACGGCCATCAGGCCGGCGGCAATCACCTGCAGCACGACCACAATCATGCCGAACGTGGCCATCTTCTCCCGCAGAGCGGCGACCTCGCCCATCAGGGACTGCTTCTCACTGCCATCGCCAAGCGTCGCCACGCGACCCATGATCTCGACGGCCTTCTTCGCGCTACGTCCGACGACGCTGCCTCCGATGATGGCCGCGATCAATCCGGCGATGCCTCCGGCCCCGTACGCCATGTTGGCGTGCTGGGCTCCCGAGCCCGGCGCAAAGCCGTCGGTGGCGTGCCAGTACAAGTAGAACCCCGTGAGGATTGTGATGCCGCTGATCGAGGCAAAGAAGGGCACCAGGCCCTTGCGATTGAGCGAGAGCATCACTGGGCCTGCGGAGGGTCCCGCCGCATTCATCGCCGGCATTAGCAGGAGCGACATGAACGCCGCAGATCCGAACCAGAGTCCGGCGAGCAGTACGTGGACGACGCGCGCTGAGAGAAACAGAAATGTCATCGGTCACCTGCTGGGTTAAGGTGTAAGCGTGGCGATGATAGCAGGTGGAGCCAGACCATGAGCAAGGGAAGGCTTGAAGCGTTCAGCGATGGCGTGATCGCGATTTTGATCACCATCATGGTGCTGGAGTTGAAGGTGCCGCATGGCGACGACTGGCATGCGCTGGTGCCAATGCTACCGGTGTTCCTGAGCTACACCCTCAGTTACATCTTCCTCGGCATCTACTGGAACAATCACCATCACATGCTGCATGCCACCGAACGCGTCACTGGCGGCATCATGTGGGCCAACCTGCATCTGCTCTTCTGGCTGTCGCTGGTGCCGTTTGCCACAGCGTGGCTCGGCGAGAGCCACAACGCGGCGCTCCCCAACGCCGCCTATGGGGTGGTGCTGCTGATGTCGGCGATCAGCTACACGATTCTGTTGCGAACGATTCTGGCCGCCGAGGGTCCCCACTCGCGCCTCCGCCGGGCCGTCGGCAACGACCTCAAGGGCAATGTCTCGCTGCTGTGCTACGTCGTCGCCATCGGCGCCGCGTTCGTGAACCCCGCCATTTCCAGCGCTCTCTATGTGACCGTCGCGCTCATCTGGCTGGTGCCTGACCGCAGAATCGAGCGGACCGTGTGACACCGGGCACGACCGACGGCGTCGAGGGGCGACGGCCCTCGATCAGCACGCCGGTACTTGCGGTGCGAGCGACAACGAACCGGCGACTGCTCGTCACGCGCCGATCTTGTGTCTGGTGAGGCGCCCCGTCAAAGAGGTCGCCGCAAGCGCCACAAACAGCTCGCCGTCCGAGACGGACAGACTGAAATTCATCCGGCGGTCGAGCACGGCGCCAAGGTCGGCGAGCAGCTGACGGTCCACGCTGATGATGTCGATGGCATCGGCCTGGTGAATCTTGGCACCAGCGAGACGCTCGAGAAACTGGGCCGAGTCCTTCTGTACGTAGACCGCAACCCGCGGAGTGGCCTTCGCAGCCCGATGCAGCCTGGCCGGGTCAGGCGTGCCGATGTCGATCCAGACCTTCACGGTGCCTGTGAGGTCGCGGACCGCGATCGGTGGTTCATCCGGAGCCGACAACCCTCCGGAGGAAAACGCGATGCCGTCGGTGAATTCGAGCGCGTAGGCGAGCACGCGTGTCCACAGATAGTCCTCAGACTCCGATGGGTGACGCGCAACGCGCAGCTGCAGGTTCTCGAACACACCGCGGTCGTGATCAGCCAAGTCGATGTCGAAGTTGTAGATCGTCGCAGTGAGAGCCATCGGAGGTCGTGTCCGGCCGGCGCGGGCCCTTACAGGAAACTCGCGACCGATTGGAAGAACGCACGGAGCGTCGTTTCGGACGTCGTCGGCAACTGCGCTTCGGTAAAGGCCCGCTCCATCAATTGCAGCCAGCGCCCACGACCGGCGTCATCGATGCGAAACGGAGCGTGCCGCAGGCGCAATCTGGGGTGGCCGCGCTGTTCCATGTAGCGAGGAGGCCCGCCAAAGCGACCGACGAGGAAATCTCTGAGCCGCTGCTCGGCACCGGCGAGATCGTCGGCTGGATACATCGGCCCGAGGATATCGTCGCCAGGCACCTGGCGATAGAACGCGGCGACGAGTCGCTGAAACCCGTCTTCGCCGATCTCGGCAAAGACCTCATCGTCGCTCATCGCACCCAGCCACGCTTGGCACCCTTAGCCCGCCTTCTCGATGTGGACCAAGTAAGCTTCCACCATCAACAGGTTCTTCTCGCCCGACTGCTTGATGACACTGGCCAGTCGATCCATCTTGACGACCTCTTCCAACTGCTCATCGATGAACCACTGCAGGAAGCTCTGGGCGAGGTAGTCGTTCTCCTTCACGGCGATGTCCATGAGCGCCGTCACCTGCTTCGTCACCTCGTTTTCCCACTTCAACGCGGCATCGGCGGCCTCTGCGGCGGAGGCAAACGTCGCCGTGGGGGCCGGCACAGCGGGAATCTGCAGTTCGCCCTTGGTGTCGAGGACGTACTTCACGAACTTCAGGGCGTGCGCGCGCTCTTCCTCGGCCTGCGCGAGAAACAGCTTCGACAGCAGCGTCAGCTGCCGCTGGCTGAAATGCGCGGCGATGCTGACGTACTGCATGCTGGCGCCGAATTCGTGACCAATCTGTTCGTTGAAGGCTTTCGCCAATTTCTTGCTAATGAGCACGTAACGTCTCCTCGAATGGGTGAACGCTTGTCGAATATATCAGGCACCGTCGCTCCCACAGCCAGATGACGACGACGGGGCCTTCACCTGCGCGCGGCCTGGTTACGCTCGACGGTCGTTCAACCACCAATAGAACGGCAGGCTGAAACCGAGGCCGCCGATGACCGACAGCACGATGAACCAGGGCCAACGGACTGGCCCGATCGGCCGCCGCGAGAAGTTGTAAGCCAGAAGCCCCATCGCCAGGAACGCATCGAGAATGAATCCGAGCGCAAGGTGATCATCGAGCACCGGACCAAGGCCGCTGTAGGACGTGAACAGCCAGTGTATGAACAGACCGTTTGGCACGAGAAGACCGAAGAGCGAAATCAGCAAAAGCCACATTGACCTGTTCTCTCGAGAGTCAGCATACGACGACCGTGCCTCGACGGTCACCGATGGGCCCGCCAGCGGGCCGACCGCCCGTGCGACCCGGACAAGGATAGCCCGGCGCTCGCTGCTGAGCCTAATCCCGGAGTGCCTGATCGAGATCCGCAATCAAATCGTCGGCGTGCTCGAGACCGACGGATATGCGCAGCAAGCCTTCTGGCGCACGGGTCTTCTCCCCCTCGACTGAGGCGCGATGTTCGATGAGGCTGTCGGGTCCACCAAGGCTCGTCGCCCGCGTGAAAAGCCTGAGTCTCGACGCAAAGGCAAACGCTCCGGTCCTTCCCCCGGGCACAACCAGGGACAACATGCCGCCGAAGGCCGCCATCTGCGTCTTCGCGACGGCATGACCCAGATCGTCAGGCAGACCTGGATAGTGCACCCGCTCGACACCCGCCTGCGTGGCAAGAAACGACGCGACCCTCATGGCGTTCTCGCAGTGACCGCGCATGCGCCACGGCAACGTTCGGACTCCGCGCAGCGCCAGCCACGAGTCGAACGGCGAAGGCACGGCGCCGCCGCGGCCTTGAATCGCTCGTAGCGTGGCCCCGAACTCGCCAGGCTCCTTGACGACCACCACGCCGCCCATCGCGTCGCCGTGACCTGACAGGTATTTCGTGGTCGAGTGCATCACCACGTCGGCGCCAAGTTCGAACGGCCGCTGCAGATACGGCGTCGCCCAGGTGTTGTCGCAGACCAGCAAGGCGCCGGCGGCTTTGGCCATCGACGCCACGACACGCAGATCGGTGATGGAGATCGTGGGATTCGAGGGCGTTTCGGCCCAGACGATCTTCGTCGTGTCTCGCAGCGCCGCTTGCAGCGCTTCGAGATCGCGCATGTCGACGATCGACACCTCGAGTCCCCAGGGGACGAACTGCTCTTGAAGCAGCTTCGCCGTGCCGAAGTAGGAGTCTCGCGGAATGACCACGTGATCGCCAGGAGCAAGCGCCTGGAAGACGGACTGTGTCGCCGCCATGCCGGAGGCGAATGCTACCGCCTCGGTTCCGCCTTCGAGCGCCGCCAAGGCGTTCTCGAGGGCACGGCGATTGGGATTGTCGTTGCGGGTGTAGGCGTAGCCTGACGGGAACGATCCGTCCTGGGCCCGTTCGAAGGTCGTCGACAGATGAATCGGTGGGACCACAGCGCCGGTCTGCGGATCGACCGCGGTGGCGGCGTGTACCGCCAGCGTCTCGAAATGAAGCGCTCGCGGCTCTTTCATGCCTTTAGGCACCGACCAGGGGGGAATATCGGGAGTCATACGTCGAGGTCAATCATTGACGTAGGTCGCGAACCGGGCGAATTCCTCGGCCGACAGATCCGGCACTTTGCTGAACGACACCTTCGAACCGCGATCCGCGAACTCGAGGTACCTGTCCGCGCGCTGGCGGGCGGTCATCTCCGCAAGTTTCGGGGGTGCGAACCGGACGATACGCGCGCGCACCTGACGAGCAGCGAGACCGGCCGTGAATCGTTCGAAGAACTCGGTCCGGCTTCTGTCCATGCGCCACACGCGGGCCGCCGCCAGACCAAGCGCGGCCAGATCGGCGCCCCGGGCGCCGCTGGTGCCCGGATCGGCGGTGCGTATCCGGAACACGTTCTGCGTATTCTGAGTGCCGGTCAGTACGACGATCGTCCATTCGGTTTCGTCGGCAAGCGACACCCCTTCAGGCGCAAGGCGGGCGCAATACGCGCCGCCTGCGGCGAAGAAGCGCATGGCCAGATCGGCGTCGGTGTGGGCAGACAGCCCCTGTATGCCGCACAGGAGCAGCGCCAAGAGACAACCTAGAGTGCGGCGCATCTTCTGCGACTGCCTGGAGAAGCGGCGCAGCGGGGCGTTGGCCGTATCGGCAAAGCCAGGCGCCGGAGCGCGGTCAACCTGCTTCGGGTCAGGTGTACTCAGCCCCCCAGGCATCTTGCGGGTTTGCAGGAATCGCAGCGCGACCAACAACGGCACGGTGTCCTCCGGGTGCGCCGACTATGCGGCACTCTGTCGCACGAGCGCGCGAACCGACGACGTCAGCGAGGCGCTGGCAGAATCGTGCCTCACGGGGCGCCCGGGAGCAAGGCGCCCGTGGGGTCGTCTCAAAACGTCCCGGCGCTCAGGCCAATGGTGAAGGTCCGGCCGCGGGACGGCGCAAACTGAAAGTGCTCGCGGTAGTAGGTGTTGGCGAGGTTCTCGATTGCGAAGGTGACGCCGACTTT
>JAKFYA010000233.1 GCA_021731095.1 Acidobacteriota bacterium
GACATCATTCTGGTGCCCGAGCACGCCCTGAACATGGACCGGCTGGTCGATCGCGTGACCCGGCTCTATGAGTTGCAGAAGAACGTCGTGATTGTGTGCGGCGAGGGCGTGGTGGATGAACAGGGTGTGGAACTGGGTGCGACGTCAGAGTCCGTCGACCCGGCTGGCAACGTCGCCCTGAGCGGTGCCGCCGAATCGCTGCGAAGCCGGCTGGTGGCACGGCTGGGCGATGCCTACTTTCAGCGGTACCGGCGGGGACGCTCTGCGCGCGAGGCCATCTTCACCAGAAAGGTGGGACACACGCAGCGTGGTGGTCGCCCTGTCCGATTCGACCGATTCCATGCGGCCCAGCTTGGGGCAAAGGCCGTGGAGCTGTTGCTGGAAGGGCGGAACAACGCCATGTCCGCGCTGCAGTACACCTCAGGCCGGGGGTTCCATGTGGAAGGGTACGACGCAAACCGTTTCAGGGATCGATGGGGCCTGATTCACGCCAGGCAGATGCATCCCAGCATGTACGACCCCGAAGCCATGCAGCCGTCACGGATCGGCATCAACTACCTGTTGCCCATTTTCACCGGCGCCATTGGCAGCGATGATGCGGAGCACATGCGTGAAACGCTCTTTGATGCGGGGAAGCTGGCTCAGCCGTACCACTCGATCAATACCGATGTGCAGAAGCGGATCCGGTATCTGGCGGGAGCTGACTAGGTGGGAGAGAGGCTGGCGCCGCTGAGGGCGCCAGCCGTTCAAGCGGCGAGGTCGATCAGCCGTAGGTCTTCCAGGACCGGGCCAGGTAGTCGATCATCGTGATGCACAGGAGCAACAGCAACCAGAAGATGCTGCCGAGGACCACAATCTTGGTCATCTTGTCGCTGTACTTCACGTGCATGAAGTAGAGGACGACGACCGTCGCCTTCGTGATGGCAATGGCGAGCGCCACCGGGGTGTTGAACGCGCCCAGATCGAGGAACGCGGCCTGTACCGTCAGGGCGGTACCGATCATCAGGATGGCGAAGATCGTGAAGTAGACCTTCAGCGGGACGATGTGGTGCTCAGTGGTGTGTGGCATGGCGCCCGATCAGATAGAGCAACGGGAAGAGGAAAATCCAGACGATGTCGACGAAGTGCCAGTAGAGCCCGGCGATTTCAATCGGCGCCGCATAGTCTTTGGTAATCAGCCCTGACCAGGTCCACTTCAGCATCCAGATCATGATGCCGAAGCCGATGATCATGTGGAGGGCGTGCAACCCCGTCATGAAGAAGTAGAGCGAGAAGAACAGCGTCGCCGGTCCTTCCAGCTCCTTCGGTTCGAACGAGAAGCCGAAGCCGGGGATGTGGTGCTCGACGTACTTGTGGTGGTACTCGAAGCCCTTCACGCCAAGGAAGATGGCGCCCAGCACCATGGTCAGCACCAGGAACAGCATGACCTTCGTGCGATCACCGGTCTGCGCGGCATGGACGGCCAGCGCCATCGTCAAGCTGCTGCCGATCAGGACCACGGTATTGAAGGTGCCGAGCGTGACATCCAGGTGGTGGCTCGCCGCGGCGAACGCCTCCGGATACCAGTAGCGGTACAGGGTGTAGGCCATGAAGACCCCACCGAAGAAGAGCACTTCGGTAACGAGGAACACCCACATGCCAAGGGTGCTCGCCGCCCGCTGCTCCTCAAGATTCTCGAAGTGGTGAGCCAGCGCCGGATGCGCGTCGTGGCCCCCGTGTCCATGGACCATTTCAGACAACGTCGTTCTCCACCTTGTGGCTATAGTCGTACGCTTCCCACGTGACGGTGGGCGGCACCAGGAAGTTCTCGGTCGGCGGCGGCGAGGAGGTCATCCACTCCAGGCCCACGGAGCCCCACGGGTTGTCCGTCGCCTGCTTGCCGAAGCGCAGAGACCAGAGGAGGTAGATCACCGGGAGGATGTACCCCGCGGCGAGAATGGTGGCGCCAGCTGACGACAGCACGTTCAGGAACTGCCACTCGGGCGGATACACGTGGTAGCGACGCGGCATCCCCATGTAACCGAGGATGAACTGGGGGAAGAAGGTCAGGTTGAAGCCGACGAAGATCAGGCCGGCGCTCAGCTTCGAAAGTCCCTCGTTGTACATCCGGCCGGTCATCTTCGGCCACCAGTAGTGGATGCCGCCGATGTAGGCCATGATCGTGCCGCCCACCATCACGTAGTGGAAGTGGGCCACCACGAAGTAGGTGTCCGTCACGTGGACATCAAGGCCCATCGCCGAAAGGAACAGCCCCGTCAGGCCACCCACCGTGAACAGCCCGATGAAGCCGTAGGCGTAGAGCATCGGCGTTTCCCACGAGACCGCGCCCTTGAACATGGTGGCGGTCCAGTTGAACACCTTGACGGCTGAGGGCACGGCAACCACGAAGCTCAGGAACGAGAAGATCAGCGCGAGGTAGACCGACTCGCCTGCCACGAACATGTGGTGGCCCCACACCAGGAAGCCGACGATGGCAATCGAAAGGCTTGAGAAGGCGACGAACGAGTAGCCGAAGACCGGCTTGCGGCAGCCTGCCGCGACCAGTTCGCTGATGATGCCCATGGCCGGCAGCACCATGATGTAGACGGCCGGGTGGGAGTAGAACCAGAACAGGTGCTGGAACAGCACCGGGTCGCCACCAAGGTCGGGGTTGAAGAAGCCGAACTTGAAGGCGCGTTCAACGCCAACGAGCAGGATCGTGACGGCCACGACCGGCGTGCCGAGGATGTTGATGAGGCTGGTGGCGTAGCTGGACCAGATGAAGAGCGGCAGCCGGAACCAGGTGAGGCCCGGCGCGCGCATCCGGTGAATGGTGACGATGAAGTTCAGGCCGGTCAGAATGCCCGAGAAGCCCGTGATGAAGATGCCGACGGCCGCGGACATCACGTTGGACGTGGAGGCCACGGTGCTGAACGGCGTATAGAAGGTCCAGCCGGTATCGAGGCCACCCGCGACCATGGCGTACAGGGTGAGCACGCCGCCGATCATGTAGAGATACCAGCTCAACAGGTTGAGCTTCGGGAAGGCCAGGTCCTTGGCCCCGATCATGATCGGGATGAGGAAGTTGCCGAGCACCGACGGAATGGCGGGAATCAGGAAGAAGAACACCATGATCACGCCGTGCATGGTGAAGAGCTTGTTGTAGGTTTCGTCGTTGACGAAGTCACCCGCCGGCGTGATGAGCTCCATCCGGATCAGGCCGGCCATGATGCCGCCGAGCAGGAAGAAGAAGGTGACCGACGCGAGGTACAGCAGGCCGATGCGCTTGTGGTCGCGTGTCAGCAGCCACGAGCGGAAGCTGTGCCCGTTGTTGAGGTAATTGAGCGGCGTGTCCGTGTTGGGAGTCGACATTAGTGCTTGGTCTCCGCCTGCGGCTGGGCCGGCAGGGATTTCACGTATTCGATCAGCTCGAGCAACTGCTCCTCGCTCACCAGGCCCTGGAAGGTCGGCATGATGGGCTGGTAGCCCTCCACCACCTTTGCGGACGGGTTGAGGATCGACTCGCGGAGATAGGCCTCGTCAACCGTTACCGTTTCGCCGTTGGCGAGCGTGACGGTCTTGCCGAACACCCCATCAAGCATCGGACCGCGGCCGCGGCCGGACGACTTGTGGCAGGTGTAGCAGGCAAGGTTCGTGAACTGCTTGGCCCCGCCTTCGGCAAGCGACCCCTGCGGGGCGCCGTCGTTCAGCCAGGCCTGGTACTCGTTGGGGTCCATGACGACGACTTCACCAATCATGCCCGAGTGTTTCGTGCCGCAATACTCGGCACAGAACAGCTTGTAGCGGCCCGGCTTGGTGGCGTTGAACCAGATGGTGGTGTACCGCCCGGGAATCACGTCTGCCTTCACGCGGAATGCCGGCACGTAGAGGTCGTGAATGACGTCTTCCGACGCCATGATGACCTTGACCGCACGATTCACCGGCACGTGGAGCTGATTGATCTCGCGGCGACCGTCAAGGTGCTGGAACTTCCACATCCACTGCTTGCCGACGGCATAGACATTCAGCGTCTCGGCCGGTGGCGTGGCGATGGTGAAGAAGATGCTGGCACCCCAGGCAAAGATGACCATGGCGATGACCAGCGGCACGAAGGTCCAGCCGAGTTCAAGCGCAAGGGCACCATGCACGGGCGTCCCGATGGCGTCATCCTTCTTCCGATGGAATCGGACGGCGAAGATGACGATCATCGCCGCGATGCCCAGTGAGAAGAACAGCGTCAGCGCGACGAGGAAGAAATAGAGCGCATCGACGCGCGGAGCGATCGTCGAGGCAACTTCAGGGAAGAGAGGAGTACCAGACCACATAGCAATCAGGGCTCGGCGAACCGAAGTTCAGCGCCGACGCCTTTCATTCCTCACCATGACGACAATGAACGTGCCGAGCGCCAGCAAGGTGCCGACGCTGGCCACCCGCAGCGTACGCATGATGACCAGCCCATAGCGGCCAGTCAGCGGGTCGTAGTGGTAGCAGTAGAGCAGCAAGGTGTCGACCGGAGTTCCGGTCTTTCCGTTGGACGCTTCGACGATGCCGAACCGGAGATCACGTGGACCGTACTCCACGCCGAACATGTAGCGGGCCAGCGTCCCGTCCGGGGTCAGCGTGATGACACCGCTCGGATGGGCGTACTGCTGGGTCTCTTCGTCCCACGCATAGCGGAAGCCCGCGGCGGTGGTGACCTTCCGGATCTCGGGAACGTCGCCCGAGAGGAAGTGCACATAGGGTGCGGCCTCTGGTCGCCCGTAGCGGTGGAGGTACTGGGCCTTCTTCTCCTTCGCCGCTTCGGGGGTGTCCTTCGGATCGAAGCTCACCACCACGACCTCGTAGTCCGTGCCCGGCTCAAGCTTGATGAGATCGAGTGCTCCAGCCAGACCGTTGGTGATCTGACCACAGAGCATCGGGCACGTGTAGTAGGCAAAGGTCATCACGACCGGGCGTTTGCCGAAGTAGTCGCCCAGGCGCACCGTGGCCCCTGTCTCATCACGGAACGTGGCGTCGAGCGGTATCTTCTGGCCGATGTTCTGCTCGAAGCCGATGTCGCGCAGCGCCTGGGGCATGGACGCCGAGGGCTTGCCCGGGGTCTGCTTGTAGCCTGCAGCGGCCGGCGAGCCGGTCATCTTCTGCGCAGATACCCCGGTGGGCGTCGCCAGGCTGAGGCCGAGCGCCATGGCGGTGAGGCACAGCGCCCCGCCCATCCTGGCGACCCGAGCGCCCACGACCTTAGCGAAGCCGGGACTCATC
>JAKFYA010000346.1 GCA_021731095.1 Acidobacteriota bacterium
TGCCTGCCACTTCGTCGTCATTGCCCGGCCCGGCACCACCCTCGATGCCGTGCTGAGCCGGAATCCGGCACTTCGCGCCCGCGTGATTCCGCTAGCCGAGGCGGGACGGGCATTCGCAACCGGCGTGTTCCTGATCGAGGCGACGACACCGGACGTCTCCTCCAGCGGTATTCGCACGAAACTGGCGACGCATGAATCTGTGGTGGGCCTGCTGCCTGACACGGTAGCCCGCCACATCGAACGGCATCATCTCTACCAGACGGACGACAACTTGCATGGCCAAGACTGAGAGCACGCGCGCACGGAAGACCTCGCCCACGGCAGCGAAAAAGACGGCCCCCAGGACTGGCGGCGCCGCCCGGACCACCACGGCCCGGAAATCGGTGAAGAGCGTCAGGACGCCGAAGGCAACACCGCCGGCACAGCCGAAGGAGGCCAAGGTGTCAGCACCGAAGCTGACCAAGTCGGTGAGCACAGCCATTCGTGCGGCGCAGGCCAAGAAGGCGCTGGACATTGTCGTACTCGACTTGCGGAAGGCCGATGCCTTCACCGACTTCTTCATCATCTGCACGGGTCAGAACCCGCGTCAGATGTCGGCCATCGCCGATGGCATCGTCGACACGTTGCGGGAGGAACTGGGCGAACGCCCGGCCGCCGTGGAGGGCAGCAAGAAGTCGGACTGGGTGCTCGTGGACTACTTCAACTTCATCGTCCACATCTTCAGCCCCGAGTGCCGCGAGTTCTACGACCTCGAACGCCTGTGGGGCAACGCCATCCGCCACGTCGTGCCCAACGACGACACGCCGGCTCACTAGCGGCGTCGACGCGCGCGCGAGCATGAGGCCGGCCATCGAAAGGCCGGCAACATGACCCCCACCCCAGGCCTGCACGTGCGCGCGGCCTGTCGCACGCTCCTCAATGCGCTGCAGGCCGCCGCACTGGCGCCGCAGTGCGTGGCCTGCCATCAGCCGCTGGAACACCCCCTGCTCGGGCCGGTCTGCCAGACCTGCTGGGCATCCCTGACACACCTCATCGCGCCCGCCTGCGACCGGTGCGGCGCACCACTGCCGAGTGCGGCCGTACGTGCCAGCGCACCGGACGTTGCCGTGCGGTGCAGCGAGTGTGAGCGTCATGAGCGCGCCATCGGCCGGACACGAGCCGCGCTCGAATACGTCGGCGCCCTTCGCCCCATCATCCATGCCTTCAAGTTCGAGGCGCGCGAATCTCTGGCCGTCCCCCTCGGGGCCCGCCTGCGCGACTGCGGCGGCGATTTGCTGGCCGGGGCCGCGTGCACGGTGCCGGTGCCCCTGCACCTCTGGCGCCGCGTGAGTCGCGGCTTCAACCAGGCTGAACGCCTGGCGCACGAACTGGGACTTCCCGTGGTCGGCGCACTCTGGCGTCCGCACCAGACGGCCCCTCAGTCAGGGCTCCACGCAGACGCCAGGCAGGTGAACATGCGCGGTGCCGTCGCCGCAGCCCCGTGGCTACGACACGCGGTCAGAGCGCGCTATCTGGAAGGACAGGCGGTCGTGCTGGTGGACGACGTGCGCACCACGGGAGCCACGCTGGAGGCGTGCGCGGTCGCCCTCAAGGCGCTTGGGGTGCAGGAGGTGCGGGCGCTGACTGTGGCCAGAACCAGCGCTCCGGTCAGGTAAGCAGTCCAGCCTTGTGGAGCACCCCGTCTGCCGCGGCCGCCACCGCCGTGGCGACCTCATCACGGGACTGCGCGCCGTTGACGACGGCCCAGCCACCGACGGCCGCCTGACGCAGGTAGCTGGCCCGGACACGCGCCAGCAGGGCCAGATCACGTTCGTACTTGTCCCGGTCGGTCTGTTTCCGCGAAGCCGCACGGTCTGGCTCGATGTCCAGAAGCACGGTCAGGTCTGCCGCCGGCAGATACCGCTGGATCTCGGTCAGCCAGTCGGGGTCGAGACCAAACGCCTCGCCATACGCCACGCTCGATGCGCGATAGCGGTCGCAGACCACCATCACACCAGCCGCCAACCAGGTCGTGAGGGCGGCGAGGTACTCGTGCCGGTTGGCCACATAGAGCAACTGCATCGTATCGGGCGTGAACGGGCGTTCGCCCCGCAGGGCCAATCCGATCTCGCGACCAATCGGGGTGTCGTAATCGGGAAACGACAACGTCTCGACCTGGTGGCCCGCGGCGCGCAACTTCTGCACCAGGCGGTCGGCCTGGGTCTGCTTGCCGCTCTGGTCAAGCCCCTCGAATGCGAACAGGAGTCCGGGCACGGGTGTGACCTAGGCTTCGAGCGCGAGCATTTCGTCGAAGGTCTGGCGCCGGCGGATGACCGTCCAGGCCCCACCATCCACCAGAACTTCCGGCGACAGCGTGTGCCGCAGATAGTTCGACGCCATCACCGACCCGTAGGCGCCAGCATCGAGAATGGCCACCAGGTCATCGACCTCGATCGGCGGCATCGGCCGGTCCGTGCCGAACACGTCGCTGCTCTCGCAGATGGGACCCACCAGATCCCACGGCAACTCGGGTCCTGGGCGCGGCGTCACCGGGACGATGCGATGGAACGATCCATACATCGCCGGCCGCACCAGTTCGCCCATGCCGGCATCCAGCACGGCGAAGCGCCGTCCGTCCGGGAACTGCTTGGTATCGACGACCCGGGCCACCAACGCACCTGCATGCGCCACAATCGACCGTCCGGGCTCCAGCACCACCGGCAGCCCGCACCGGCGCAGGGCCGGAAGCACCGCCAGGGCATAGTCGGCGGGAGAGATGATGTCCCGCCCGTCGTAGGAGATACCCAACCCGCCGCCAAGGTCGACATGCTCCAGCGGCACGCCGTCTGCCTGCAGGGCCAGCGCCAGGTCGACCAGAACTTCCGACGCGCGAACGAGTGGCTCGAGACTCGTGATCTGGGACCCGATGTGGATGTGCACACCGGTGAAACGCAGCCCCGGCCGTCCCAGCCGCTCGCGATAGATGGCACGGGCATCGTCCAGTGCGACACCGAACTTGTTCGTCTTGAGCCCTGTCGAGATCTTCGCGTTCGTCCGGGCATCGATGTCCGGGTTCACACGCAGCGCCACCCGGGCCTCGCAGCCCAGGCCGACGGCAATCTCGGCAATCCGATCAATCTCGCCTGGCGACTCGGCGTTGATGATGCCCACGCCGGAGGCGATGGCCCTGGCCAGTTCGTCCCGCGACTTGCCCACGCCCGTGAACACCACATCGTCCGGCGCAAACCCGGCTCGCAGCGCCACCTGGACCTCACCACCCGAATTCGCATCGGCACAACTGCCCAGGTCTTTCAGCAGTCTGACGATGGCGAGGGTGGAATTTGCCTTCATCGCGTAGTGCACGCGATGCGGATAGCCGGCGAACGCGTCATCGATGGCGCGGTAGGCGGCGCGCAGGCGTGCGGCGCTGTAAATGTAGGCCGGGGTACCGACAGCGCGGGCAATGTCAGCCACGCTGACGCCATCACAGACGAGCCCAGAGGGAGAACTGAGGAACGGAGAGGCCACGGTGAGATTCTATGAGAGGTTGGACCCGCATGCTATATTTGGGTCCATTCCGCCCACCCCCGTGCACGCCTGGCGCGCCCACCGGGCCGCGACCGATGGTTGCTGACGCCACCGACACACCGCCTCCCATTGACGCGCTGATCGAACGCTGCCTCGCGGGCGACGAGTCCGCATGGAATGCCATCGTGCGCGCCAACCGGCGACGTGTGTTCAACATTGCCTACAAGTTCGTGGGCCGGCACAGTGAAGCGGAAGACCTGACGCAGGACGTCTTCATCAAGATCTTCCGCTCGCTCCATACCTTCGACCGTCGGGCGAACTTCCAGACCTGGCTCTTCAGCGTCAGTCGCAACCTGTGCATCGATCACTACCGGTCGCTCCGCAAGGAGCGCGAGGTGATGAACCACGACATCGACGCCGACACGCTGTCCCCGTCCTCCTCGTCGATGAGCCAGTACGGCCTCCTGGAGCAGCGGGACCGGGTCACGCTGCTCCGCCTCGCCATGGAGGGCCTGACGCCGATGCTGAAGCAGGCGGTCGTGATGCGCGACCTTCAGGAGCTGACCTACCAGGACATTGCCGACCAGTTGCAGGTGCCGGAGGGCACCGTCAAGTCGCGGATCAACCGGGGCCGGGCGGAACTGGCGCGCCGTATCGCACGTCTCCAGAAAGAGCAGGCGTCCGTCGCCGCCTCCACCTATGACCGCCGCGGAGAACAGGGTCCTTCGGGCCCAGGAACGGGAGCCGCAGAATGAATCTGACCACCGACCGCATTGACGACGTGGCCGTCGTCCGCATTGGCGAAAGCCGCCTGATGTATCCCCTGCTGTCCGAGTTTGCCAGCACCGTCCTCGCACTCCTGAAGGCCGGCGAATCCCGGGTGCTGCTGGACCTCTCGGGCGTCACCTACGTCGACAGCGCCACCATCGGCTGCCTGATGGACCTCTATCGTCAGGCCACCGCCACTGGCAGCACGTTCGCGTTGTGCGGGGTTCAGCGGCGTGTGGAGACCATGCTCACCATGACCGGCTCGCACACGTTCCTCAGGATGTATCCGGATGAAGCCTCGGCCATCCAGGGGGTCAAGGGCTAGCCATGCGCACCATCACGACCTCCGCCGGGACTGCCATCGAGCTGGACGGCGACCTGCTGGCCATCATGGAAGTGCTCTACCGTGATGTCACGGCCCGTCAGGCACTGGACCGGTCATTCGAGGACATGGTTCGCGAGATTCGGCACCTCATTGACCAGATGAGCGACGACGAGCGTCGGACCTACCTGGCAGAGAGCCTCTTCCTGAACACGGTCCGGTACGAGAACGACCGGCTCGAGGCTTACATGAAGAAGCTGGCCAGATAAAAAAAGGGGCTGCGTCAGCGCAGCCCCGAGGAGGAGGGTAGAACGGTGGTCCGCGCCTGGCGCGGCCAATCTCAGGATTCGAATCCGGCAGACTCCGCAACCGGCATCATGCCGGGCACTTCTGACAGGGAAGCGGGCACCGACGATTCGACCAGCTCCCAGGCCCCGACGTCCTGCAGGACCTGCGCCGCGAACGCCGTGTGCAGCGCGTGGCCGCCCCGATGCGCCACGACGTGACCAATGATGGGGTGGCCCACAAGCGCCAGGTCACCAATCACATCCAGAATCTTGTGCCGAACAAACTCGTCCTCGAAGCGGAGGCCGTTGTTCAACACGCCGGTATCGCCGATCACGATGGCGTTCTCGAGC
>JAKFYA010000001.1 GCA_021731095.1 Acidobacteriota bacterium
CTGCAGCTGTGCTCCAGACGATGTTGTTGCCGGTGGACCAGACGATGTTTGATCCGGTACTCCAGACGATGTTGTTGCCTGTCGACCACACGATGTTCGAGCCCGTACTCCAGACGATGTTGCTGCCCGTCGACCACACGATGTTCGAGCCCGTACTCCAGACGATGTTGCTGCCCGTCGACCACACGATGTTCGAGCCCGTGCTCCAGACGATGTTGCTACCCGTCGACCACACGATGTTCGAGCCCGTGCTCCAGACGATGTTGCCGCCCGTCGACCACACGATGTTCGAGCCCGTGCTCCAGACGATGTTGTTGCCTGTCGACCACACGATGTTCTGGGACCAGGGCGTGCTGTCCTCGAGCATCGGGTGATGGACATACGCCCAGTCGCCCACGAGGACGTCGCGTCCCCAGAAGGTCTGCTTCGACCAGGCGACGGTCTGACCAAACAGCTCATCGCTCGGCTCCGGCAGTTCGCGCCCACGCAGCCACTCGCGGCCGATGGGCCGATTGGGATTGATGCGCGCGGCCAGTCTGAGCGCGCCAACCACGTTCAGCGCCCCGGCGCCCTGGGACAGGACATCCACGTCCGGCAGGCGTTGTGCGGTGAACTGCAGCAGGCCCTTCACGGTGTGCGCGGAGAGCCCCGGATTCTCGTCCAGCATCAGGGCCGCAGCGCCCGCCACCACCGGAGCGGCCATGCTGGTGCCACTGAGGCGGATATACCCGGGCAGGACCTGCAGGTGCGGATACGTGGCCTGCAGGTGGCTGCCACTCGCATCCAGCGACGCGATGGCATAGCCAGGCGCCACCAGATCCGGCTTGATTTCGTGCTCGAAGGCCGTCGGTCCATGCGAGGAGAAGCTGGCCACCGTGTCGTCGGCCCGCGAGAGCGATCCATGCGTATGCGCCGCGCCAACCGTGACCGCCGACGGGGCATTGCCGGGTGAGGTCACGCTCTGGTAGACCGGCTCACCCGTGACGCTGCTGGTGCCCATGTTGCCGGCCGACGTCACCACCACCAGCCCCTGGCGGACCAGCGCCTCGACCAGCGCCACCATCGGGTCCGTCGCGGCCGACTCGAAGACCGGATGTCCCAGAGAGAGATTGACGACGCGGATGTTGTACGCGCGGGCGTTATCCAGGACCCACTCGAGCGCCTCGAGCACATCGCTGGTAGAGCCGGCGCCCGTCCCGTCCAGCACCTTCAGCGCCACGATGTCGGCGCCCGGGGCCACGCCGGTGTACTGGCCGTCGGAGGTCACGCCGCTGCCGGCAATGATGCCGGCGACGTGTGTGCCATGGCCGTAGTCGTCATACGGCTCGGTGCGTCCATTCACGAAGTCGACGAAGGCGGCAATGCGACGTCGCGGCAGGTCGCGGTGCGGCTGCAGGCCCGAGTCGATCACGGCCACGCGGACGCCGGAACCGGTCACCTCGAATCTGTCGCGGGCCAAGCGCGCGCCACTGGCGTCGACCGACACCGGCACCGTGCCACCACTGACCTGGGTGCCGGTCACCGGTGCGTCGTAGGACACCCAGGCCGTCCCCGGGTCCTGGAGCAGGGTTCGCAGGGTGCGGGCTGCCACACGCCCGCCCAATCCGTTGAGGCGACGATGATGGCGTCGTGGTGCCTGACCCGCCCCCTCGAGTAACCGCTGCCCGCGGCCTGTCGATGCGTTGTCGGCAAAGCGCACGATGACGGGAAGGTCCCGTCCCTCGGCCAGTGCGCGGCGCACCATGGCGTCGGCCCGCACGTCCTGTGCGCCAGCCAGCTGAGGCGTGAACAGGGCAGCCAGTGCCACAACCACAAGTCGTCGGGCGCACTTAACGCCCGTGGTGTACAGGTTCGTCCGGCCGATGTCAGTTAGTCGCAAATCGTCGCCCCCTCGTTGTGTCGATACCCGTGTATCGGCACGAACGTCCCGGAATTGCACACCCCTGCACACACATTTCTGCGGACAGGGCGTGGGACGTTCATCGGCGCAGGGCGCCGCGAGCTTGAGAACGCGGGGGAAAGGGAGAAAAGCCGGGAAGGCGCCAGACGCCCCCGTAGGGACGTCCGGCTTCAGTCAGCGCCGCCCTGGCGTGGGCGTGCGCACAAGATATGGTGGGGTCAGGCCTTCGTGCCCCAACGGATCAGCACGGCGCCCACGGTGAAGCCGGCGCCCACGGAGGCCAGCATCACGAGGTCGCCGTTCTTCAGTCGGCCTGTATTCACGGCTTCATCGAGCGCAATCGGAATGGTGCCGGCCGTGGTGTTGCCGAACCGCTCGATGTTGATGATGACCTTCTCCGGCGGCAGGCCCAGTTTCTCGGCCGCACCCATGATGATGCGCCGATTGGCCTGATGCGACACGAACAGGTCGATGTCGTTGGCCGTCAGGTTGTTGCGCTCCAGCACACGGCGGCACGCCTCTTCCGTGTTGCGGATGGCAAATTTGAAGACAGTCTGTCCATCCTGCTTCACGTAGTGGAGCCGCTGGGCCACCGTCTCGGCCGTGGTTGGCATCAGGCTGCCGCCGGCTGGCATCTGCAGCGCCGAGCCACCGTGGCCATCGACATAGTTCTCGAAGTCGATGACGCCGATGCGATCGTCGTCGCTCGCCTCCACCACGACTGCGCCAGCCCCATCGCCGAAGATGACGCAGGTCGTGCGGTCGGTGTAGTCGATGATGCTCGACATCACGTCCCCACCCACGACGAGCGCCCGCTGGCTGGCACCCGCCGCCACCATGTTGGCGGCCGTCGTCAGGCCGTACAGAAAACCGGAACAGGCGGCCCCGAGGTCGAACCCCCAGGCGTTGACCGCGCCGATCTTCGCCTGCAGCCGGCACGCCGTGCTCGGGAAGAGCGTGTCTGGCGTGGTGGTACCAACGATGATGAGGTCGATGTCGGCAGGCGTCAGGCCGGCGCGCGCGATCGCGACCAGTGCGGCTTCCTTCGCCAGGTCCGAGGTACCAACGCCCTTCTCGACGATGTGTCGCTGTTCGATGCCGGTACGCTGCAGGATCCACTCGTTGCTGGTGTCGACGAGCTTTTCGAGGTCGGCATTGGTCAGCAGCCGCGGCGGCACATAGGTGGCCAGACTGGAGACCCGCGCACGACGAATCGGTTGCGGAGTGAGCGGCATTACCACAGGGAACCCTTTCCCGGAGCTTCAAGCCCGAAATATTCGTAGGCGCGCGGCGTCGCCACTCGCCCGCGCGGTGTACGGTCGAGGAAACCGGCCTGTATCAGGAACGGTTCGTACATGTCCTCAATCGCGTCTCGTTCTTCATTGATGGCCGCGGCCAGGCTGTTCACACCCACCGGGCCTCCGCCGAACTTGTCGATGATGGTTCGCAGCAACCGGCGATCGACCTCGTCGAACCCATGGTCGTCCACTTCAAGCATCCGGAGTGCGGCCCGCACCACCTCGTCCGTCAGACGGCCGTCGGCCCGCACCTGTGCATAGTCGCGCACGCGCCGGAGCAGCCTGTTCACGATGCGCGGCGTGCCGCGCGAGCGCCGCGCCAGCTCGGTCGCCGCTTCTGGCTCGATCTCGACACCAAGAATCCGCGCCGACCGCCGCACGATTTCTTCAATGTCGAGCTGCCCGTAGAAATCGAGGCGGTGCACGATGCCAAACCTGGCGCGCAGCGGTGCCGTGAGCAATCCCGCCCGCGTGGTCGCACCGATGAGCGTGAAGGGCTGCAGCGGCACCTTCACCGAGCGGGCACTCGGTCCCTGGCCGATCATGATGTCGAGCTCGTAGTCTTCGAGCGCCGGATAGAGAATCTCTTCGATGGCCGGCGACATGCGGTGAATCTCGTCGATGAAGATCACCTCGTGCGGCTGGAGGTTGGTCAGCATGGCCGCCAGGTCGCCCGGCTTCTCGATGACCGGTCCCGAGGTGCTGCGAATCGGCACCCCCATCTCGTTGGCAATGACGTAGGCCAGCGTGGTCTTGCCGAGACCGGGGGGACCATACAGCAGCACGTGGTCGAGCGCTTCCTGCCGTCCCTTTGCGGCGGAGATGGACACCTGCAGGTTGTCGCGCACCCGGTCCTGACCGATGTAGTCCCCGAGGGAACGCGGTCGCAGGCCCGCTTCGTACTGGACGTCGTCGTCCCCGGGGACAGCCTGCACGAGACGATCGTCTGGCGGGGTCATCGCATCAACTCACGGAGGACGGACTTGAGCGCCTGCTCGAAGGTGCCGCCCTCGGCCGCCGCGAGCACGCGGTCCACGGCCTTCTCGGCCGGCGGCCGATGATAGCCCAGGTTCTGCAGGGCGGACACGAGGTCGTCCTTCAGCCGATCATGCGCCGTCGCTGGCGTCGGGTCGAGAGGCGCGACATGCGAGGCCAGCTTGTCCTTCAGTTCGAGGACCATGCGTTCGGCGGTCTTTTTCCCGATGCCTGGTACGCGCGTCAGCCGGACGACATCGCCGCGCTGAATCGCGCCGACCAGTTCTCCGGCCTCGATGCCTGACAGCACGCCCAGCGCCAGCTTCGGACCAATGCCGCTGACACTGGTGAGCCGCTCGAAGAGCTCCTGCTCGAGCGCGGTGAGAAAGCCGAAGAGCTGCAGGGCGTCCTCGCGCACGTGCGTGTGGATGTGCAGCGCCACAGACTGCGACACCTCGCCGATGTTGTAGAAGGTCGAGAGCGGGACGTGCACCAGATAGCCCACGCCGCCAACGTCCACAATCAGCCGGTCGGGATGCTTCTGCAGCACCGTCCCCGTGAGAAACGCAATCATCGCGTCACGGACCTGGACGGAACTGGCGCCAGCTTCGTGGGGCGGGTGCCGCGCTTCGGGTGACGGCGGTGCGCGACCGTGGACGCAGACCCTTGGCGGCGGCCTCGACCTGCGCGGCAGGCGGCGCGGAGTGAATGTGACAGATCGCCACGGCCAGCGCGTCCGAGGCATCGTGCGGTGTCGGCACCTCGTCAAGCCCGAGGATGAGCTTGATCATCTGCTGCACCTGGGTCTTCTCGGCCCGGCCATAGCCGACGACAGCGCGCTTGATCTCGGTGGGCGCGTACTCGGCAATGGGGCACCCGGCCTGCACCGCTGCGAGCATGGCCACGCCGCGGGCATGCCCCAGCTTCAGGGCGCTGGCGGCGTTGACGGCGTGAAACAGGCTTTCGATGGCCACGCAGTCCGGACGGCACTCGTCGAGGAACTGCGTGAGCTGGGTGTGTATCCGCGCCAGACGTTCGGGGAAGGAATCAGAGGGGCGT
>JAKFYA010000077.1 GCA_021731095.1 Acidobacteriota bacterium
CCCCGGCCCTGGTCAATGCGCCGCTCTACAAGACGCGCCGTTTCCGCACCTACGAGACGCACAGGCTGAAGGATGGCGAGATTGTCCTGACCGGCTTCGTGTCAACCGCGCACGCAGCGGCCATCGACACCGCAACCGAGCCAGTCGACATCATCGTGCAGCCCGAGCCGGAGCCCGAGGCGGAAACCCTGGTGCTGATTCCCTATGCGCGCATCGCGCACCATCGGCTGTTTGCCTTCCACACCGAGCACGGCATCAAGCTGCGCGTCGGCCCACGCGACTGATCGCCGGTCCGTTTCGTTCCCCGTACTGAGGATGGCTGGCGCAGGCCGGATGGCCGCGCCCTTCAGGTAGGCCCAGGGCCGGTCAGGCCCTGGGCGATCAGGCTCTGTCTGGACCCTGCTCGACAGGGCGAGCCGGGTCTGCCGACCACTCCGACCACGAGCCCAGGTACAACCGGGCACCGCGCAGGCCCACATGCTCCATCGCGAGCAGGTTGTGGCAGGCGGTCACGCCAGACCCGCAGTACATCGTCACCGCATCCGGCGTCGTGCCCCGCAGGGTGGCCGTGAACAGCGCGCGCAGGTCTGGTGTGGGCTGCAGCGTGAGGTCGTCGCGCAGGTTCAGCTTGAAGAAGTGGTTGCGTGCGCCGGGGATGTGGCCTGCCACCCGGTCCAGCGGCTCGGTGCGCCCTTCGTACCGCTCTGGCGCCCGGGCGTCGATCAGCACGCCACCGGCGGCCTGCACATCGTCCACGGTCCGGAGCATCTCGGGCCTGGGCACGGCCACGAACGCGCCGGCCGGTCGCCACTCGACGTCCGATGCCAGCGTTCGTGCCTCACGGATCCAGCGTGCGAGGCCGCCGTCCAGCACCGCCACCCGCTCGTGTCCCAGATAGCGCAGCATCCACCAGAGACGCGCCGCATACATGCCCGAGTCCTGGTCGTAGCAGATGACCTGGGTGTCGGGCCCGATGCCGAACCGGGTGAAGGTGGCCGTCATCGCCTCGACGGATGGCAGGGGATGGCGCCCGTTGGCCCCGGTTTTTTCGCCAGACAGGTCGCTCCCGAGATGGGCGTAGACCGCTCCCGGGATGTGACCCAGGGCGTACTGCTCGGCCCCCCACGCCTCGTTGGTCAGGTCGAAGCGGCAGTCGACCACCACCCAGGACGGGTCGTCCAGGTGCGGCTCGAGGTCCGCCGGACCAACCAGCGTGTGGTGGGCCGACACCCTAGCGGCCCGCCTCGAGCGCGGCGATGCGCGCTTCGAGTGGCGGGTGCGTCGAGAAGAAGTTCATCCAGCCACGGCCGCCGCTGATCTTGAAGGTCGCCAGCGCGGCGTGCCTGGTATCGAGCTGCTCCTGGCCCGCCTGCAGGCGCCGCAGCGCGGCAATCATGTTCTCGCGGCCGGCCAGTGTGGCGCCGCCGGCATCCGCGCGGAACTCGCGCATGCGCGAGTACCAGGCGGTGATCATCCCGCCCAGCATGCCGAGGACCGTCTGCAGGATCATGATCACGAAGAAGCTGCCCCCGCCGCCGCGCTCGCGGTCGCGCGAGTCGGACATGGCGTAGGCAATCACGCGCGCCAGGAACATCACGAACGCGTTGATGATGCCCTGGAGAAGCGTCATGGTCACCATGTCGCCGTTGGCGATGTGCGCCACTTCGTGTGCGAGCACACCTTCCACCTCACGGGGACGCATGCTGCGCAGCAGGCCGCTTGAGACCGCCACGAGTGACCGGTTCCGGCTTGGTCCGGTGGCGAAGGCGTTCACCTCTGGAGAGTCGTAGACGCCCACTTCCGGCATCGGCAGGCCCGCCTTGCGCGTCAGCCCTTCGACCGTGCTGAAGAGCCAGTCGAGCTGCTCCTGACCCGTACGGCCGTCGACCAGCTGCATGCCTGTCGATCGCTTCGCCATGAAGCGCGACATCTGCAGCGAGATGAACGAGCCGCCCATGCCCCAGACGAAGCAGAAGATGGCGAGCGACCCAAGGTCCAGGCCGTTCGGCCCGAAGTACTGGCCGACGCCCAGCACGCTCAGGATGATGGAGAGCGTGAAGACGACGGCGAGATTGGTGAGGACGAACAGAAGGATGCGTTTGCCCATGACGCGAGGATAGCACCCGGAAGGCGGCGACCCAAGGGCGGAACGAAACTTGGAAACCCGCGTCTAACGCCGGAAAAAGAACGCCTGGCCGAGCACCATGCCGATGACGGCCCCCACGCCGAGGGCGATGCCGACATTGCCGGCGAAGTTCGAGGCAACGCCCCCAAGGGCCGCCCCGACCGCCGCCCCGGTCCACATGTAGACGCCACGGAGCCACTTGCGCTTCGACGCGGACGAACGGCGACGACGCTTCAGGCCCCACATCGGCTACTCCAGTCGCTTGGCGAGGTGGTTCAGGAACAGGCCGACGTCGGTCACCACGCCCACTGTCTGCATGGAGCCGCGATCGCTCAGCTTGGTCACCACCGCCGGATTGATGTCCACGCAGACCACGCGGACCCACGACGGCAGCATGTTGCCCACACCGATGCTGTGCAGCATGGACGAGAGCATCAGCACCATCTGCACATTCGCCAGCGCCGCCGCGTAGGCATCCTGCGCCTGGATGAGGTCCATGATGGTGTCGGGCAGGGGGCCGTCGTCGCGGATGCTGCCGGCCAGCACGAATGGCACGTCGTGCTTGACCAGTTCGTACATCACGCCCGACTTCACCACCCCGGATTCCACAGCCTGGCGGATGCTGCCGGCGCGGTTCACGAGGTTGATGGCAGCCATGTGATTGCGGTGCCCCTGGTCGACCGGGGTGCCCGCGTTCAGGTCGATGCCGAGTGAGGTGCCGATGGTGGCGTACTCGATGTCATGCACGGCCAGGGCATTGCCGGCCAGCACCACATCCACGTAGCCCTTCCTGATGAGCGCGCCGAAGTGCTCCACGCCGCCGGTGTGAACCACGACCGGGCCAGCCACGACGGCGATGCGGCCGCCGGCCTTCTTGATCTCCTCCATCATCGTGGCGATGCGACCGACGGTGGCCTCGACCCGTCGCTCGGAGGAGACATCGTTGCTCATGAAGGCAAAGCCGAGGCGGTCACGCTCGCGGAACTCCGGCACCACACGGATGCCTTCGTGCCCGCACACGACCCGCTCGCCACCCTTCACATCCCGCAGCTTCCGGCAGGTCGCACGGTCGCCGTCGACCACGATCACCGCGTCCATCCGCTGCTTCTGCACTTCGACCCACTGCCCGCCCACACGCACCTGCGTCCGGTGGTTGGTGGTCGAGTAGAAGTCGTCCGGCACGCACCGGTCCTTTTCGGCCGCCCGCACCACCGCGTCGCTCTCGCTGACGGTGTAGCAGCCGAACAGGGTGAGCTGCTGGAGCAGGTCCTGCAGCGCCTGCGGCGACTCGCACGTAAGCCGCAGGCGAATGCGCGACGCATCGTCGTTGGTGCGGCCGATGTCGAACTGCTGCACCTCGTAGGCGCCGCTCAGCTCGATGACTTTGTCGAAGATGGCGCTGAGGTGGCCGGAATCGATCAGGTGCCCTTCGGCCTCGATGGTCTCGGATGCGGACATATCTAATTATCCCCGAGTGGGACGAACTTGTAGCCCACTCCCCGCACGGTAATGAGAAACCGGGGTGAGGACGGGGACTCCTCGATGTAGCGCCGGAGCCGGACGATGAAGTTGTCGATGGGGCGGGTGTCCGTGCTTTCCTGCACGCCCCACACCTCCTCCAGGATGGCCTTGCGGGACACGGCCTTGCCCCCGCTGGCCACCAGATACCGGAGCAGTTCGCACTCCATCCGTGTCAGCCGGTGCGTGCGATTCTTCGCCGACAGCTCCATGGCGCCGAAGTCCAGCCGGCGTCCGGCAAACTCGAACACCTCGGGCACATCGGGCGTGGCTGTCGCGGCCCCCGGACGCGCCGTCTGCTGCCAGCCACCCCGCCGCAGCAGGCCACGGAGGCGGGCCAGCAGAATCTTCAGCTCGAACGGTTTGGGCAGATAGTCGTCCGCGCCGGCCTCGAATCCCTTCAGCACGTCTTCTGCGCGGCTGCGGGAGGTCAGCATCAGGATGGGGAGGAAGTGGCCGCCCGCGCGCAGCTCGGTTGCCACGGTGAAGCCGTCCTTCCGGGGCAGCATCACGTCGAGGATGACCGCATCGAAGTGCTCGGCGTTCACCGCGTCCACGGCGTCCACGCCGTCACCCACTACCGCGACGCTGAAGCCTTCGGCCTCCAGGTTGAACCGGAGCCCTTCGGCGATGTGCGCCTCGTCCTCGACCACCAGTACCCGGCTCACGCGCGGACCGCCCGGGGCAGTTCCAGGGTGAAGGTGGCCCCGCGCCCTTCACCTTCACTCTGCGCGAATACGCGTCCGCCATGCGCGCGGGCGAGCGAGCGGACAATGTAGAGCCCAAGCCCTGTGCCCTTGATGTGGCGCATACCGAGGGTCTGCACCCGGTAGAACCGGTTGAAGATCCGCTTGAGCTGCCGGCTCGGGATGCCCACGCCACGGTCCTGCACCCGCACCCAGACCGTGTCGGGCGTGGGCGTGGCCAGCGCCACGGTGACGCGGACGGCGTCGCCGGAGTACTTCACGGCGTTGTCGAGCAGGTTGCTGATGATGGTCCGCAGGTCGTCCGGCTCGCCCAGCACCATCAATGTCTGGCCGCCCAGGGTGTCGAGGCCGATGGCGTCAGGGGCCAGGTGGTGGCGCCGCACGGCAATCTCCACGCACTCCCGGGTCACCGCGCCCATGTCCACCAGCGTGCGGCTGGCCTGGCGTTTCTGCTCGCGGACCACGCCGGCTTTGAGCACCTCGTCGACCGTGTGGTGCAGTCGGTCGGCGTCGGCCAGCATCACGTCGTAGAAGTGGCGGCGCTGCTCATCCGACAGCTCGCGCGCCTGCAGGGTCTCCAGATACAGGCGGATGGACGCAATGGGGGTCTTCAGCTCGTGCGTGACCGCGTTGATGAACGAGTCGTGCTCCTCGTTCCGCTTGATCTCGAGCACCAGGAAGACGGTGTAGACGATGAGTCCGGCCAGGAGCAGCAGGATGGAGATGCCGCCCAGGACGATGGCCGTGAGACGGCTGGACTCGATGACGACCCAGCCAATGCTGAGCGATACGGTCGCCACCACCAGCACGACGCTGAGTGCGACGAAGTAGCCGATCGTCTTCTGCCGGCGGGCCATGCCGCGATTGTAGGGGGG
>JAKFYA010000399.1 GCA_021731095.1 Acidobacteriota bacterium
GCTGTACCTCTGCTCCTCTCCGTGCATCACCCCGCACGAAGGGCACTTCGTGCGGGGTGATGAACGGAGAGGAGCAGAGGTACAGCAGGATGGGTCGAGCCGGGTCGAAGCCGTGCGTGGCGCAGAAGACCTCGCGCGTCGTTGACGGCTGCATCACGAACCAGTGGTCATACGCCTGCGCGCCGGTGACCGACACGATCTCGGGCGGAATGGCGTGGATGGCCGCGGCCTCGCCGCGCTGGGCGTCGTTCCAGACCATGATGCGGTCAGGCACCACGTGCAGCAGCCCCTTGGTCGTCAGATGGTCCCAGCTACCCACGCCAAGCACGGTGGGTATGCCGAGCTGCCGGGCCGCCTTGACGTAGTCGACCTGCGAGGAACCGAAGTAGAGCAGCGGCGTGATGAGGAGCAGGTCGGGCTGCATGTCCCGGAGCAGCGCCACGACGGCGGGACTCGGCGGAAGCGCCCTGTCGATCCGGCGGACCAGCGCGTGCAGCGCGCGACGGCCTGGTGCCCCGGCCAGCGAGGCCAGACGGCCCAGGACCTGCGCGATGGCCGGCGCCTGCTCGGCACCACGGGCACGGAGACTGGTCGCCTGGCTGTACCGCGGTTCCAGATAGCGCCAGTAGTCCCGGCACAGCCGCATCTGGACGGCGAAGTGGTACCAGGGGTCGTCCTTCCGGCTCGGCGCGTAGCTGAACGAGATCGCCTCGCCATTGGCGCGCGTGAGGTTCTCGATCGTCCTGGTGCCGCCCAGGTTGTCCTTGCGGTCGGCAAGCAGGTGCAGGCGATGACCTTCGGCAGCCATGCGGTGCAGGGCTGGCTCGAAGTTCCGGAGGAACCCGAAATGGCTGACGGAAAAGAGGACTTTCACGGTTCTGAGGCGGTTTTGGGCAGGCTCCCGCCCTCTCACCTACAAAGACGAGTACGCGACAGCCCGTCCGCGGCTAGGCAAAACGCGCGGGCTGACGGCCGTGTGGCTGGCTACACCTCGCCCCTGCTGCGAATTCCGTTCGGAAACACGAGGGCGGAGGAACCCGGACTCGCGCCAGTGGCGGCAACCCGACGGCAGGAAAACACCGGGCGGAGGGTGGTCAGCGTATGCGGCGTAACTGAAGGATATTAAATGATTTGTCGGCGGAGGGTCAATTGAATCGGGGTGCCGTTCAGGGCCTGTTTTCGAGGGAAATCAGGGCCAGTCGGCCGTCGCGTTCGGTGCGGTGGTCGAGGTAGTTCTGGATCATGCCGCCGGCAAAGTTGTCATACAGCTGCCGGACCGCGGCCGCCGAGAAGTCCTTTCGCCGGTAGAGGCGTCCGCCACCGACCTGGGGCGTCGCGGGCAGGGGACCCTGCGCAAGGGCCAGGGCGGCCCTGATCTGCACGTCCACGGCAGCCTCGATCGTCCGGTTGCCCAGATCGTGAGGACCATCGCCGGGTCGAATCTCACCCCGGGCATGCGAGACGATCGGACCGCTGTCGAGCCCCTCGTCCAGGTAGTGAATGGTGGCCCCGACAAATTCGGGCTCCCCGTTCACCAGGGGCCAGAAATTCGTGCCCGCGCCGCGATAGTACGGCGACAGGCCGAGGTGCAAATTGAGAATCCGGCCCGGGAACGAGGCAATCAGATCTGTCTTGAGGAGGCCGGTGCCGAAGACCAGCACGACGTCGGGCACCAGCGCCCGCATGGCGGCCACTTCAGCCGGGTCGTTGCACCCGGTCGGATCAATGACGCGATGCACGGCTCCCGGTGCCAATGCCAGGGTCGCATCGGCGGCGAAACAGGCGGCCTCGCTCGCATCCCTGGCGTCGAAATGGCGCTGGATATCTGCCTCGTCCTGACTGGTCTCGGCATAGGTGAGGGGCTGGAACGCCTTCCGCTCCTGCCACACCCCCACCACGTTCAGGCGCTCGCAGGCCCGGTTCACCTGGTACTGGTGACGGAGGAACGTGCTGGTCAGGATGACGGCTCGGGGTCGTGTGGTCATGCGCCTGCCTTCTTGGCCGCATCAGCGGCTCGTCGCTTCTCCAGCTTCACCGCGTCGCGCTCGGCGTGCTTGCGGGCCTTGATGGCCTGTTCCTCCACCAGGCGCGCCGCATCGCGTCTGGCAATCTCTTCCCGCCTGGCAGCCTTCTCGGCCTGCTGGCGGGCTTTGATCTGCAACTCTTCGACCTCGCGGTCGGCAATCAGCCGCTCGATGCGCCGCTCTTCCTCACAACTCGCCAGGGCCCGACCCCGCGGCGTGTCCATGATGCGCCGTAGCCACTCCACCACGCGCCGTGCCCCGCCGAGTCCGAAACGGGGCCGGCGTGGCGCCGGGCGCTGGCCCAGCCGCTCCAGCGCGGCGACAAACCGGCTGGTGCCGGTGACCGTCAGGCCGTGCGGCCGGACAAAGCCTTCCGTGAACCGGCGGCTCTTCTCGACCCACGGCGCGGGGTCGGCCAGCACGGCGGACAACTGCGCCAGGTGGGCCTCAAAGGTCGTCGTGCTGTGCAGCAGGCCGCCAGCCGCCTGCATCAGGTGGTGAAAGTGCGGCGACTCGGCCTGATGCTCACGGAACGTGTCGGTCTGGATGGTGAAGTTGGGACGCCCCACAACACCGGCTTCGACAAACGCGCTGGTGACGATGCCTACTACGGCCGCGCTGTGGTACATCGAATCGAAGTACTCGGTCCTGGCCTCGGCGCTGATGGGATGCGCGCCGCGAAGGGCGACATTGTCGAGCCCCTCCAGCGACACCTCTGCCCACTCGCGCTTCCGCTCAGGATGCGGACGGATCAGGATGCCGACCTCGCGCAGGCGCGGGTCGTCGCAGGCCCGAATGCGGCGAATCCACTCCAGCACGAAAGGCGCCTCTGGCGGCGCGGGGCGCGACAGCACCGAACAGACCCAGAGCAGGTAGGGCCTCGACGGATCCAGGCCCACGTCGCGGCAGAAGGCCTCGCGGTCCAGTCCGGGGACACGGTCGAACCACTGGTCGTAGCACTGGGCCCCGGTCACCTCGATGGACGCAGGGTCGAGCCCGTGCAGCCTGACCGCCTCGTCCTTCTGGGTCTCGTTCCAGACCAGAATCTGCTCCGGCACCACCCGGATCCAGGCCTTGCCCGACAGATGGTCCCAGCTCCAGACACTGATCGACGCGTGCCGGCCAGAAGCCATCGCGCTCTTCAGATGGTCCAGCTGCATGCTCTCGGAATTGGTCACCGACGCCAGCACCACCACGTCCGGCTGGTGCTGCGCGAGAAAGGTGTCCATGGCGTCGTAGGTCGGCAGGCCCCGCTCCAGTCGGACCAGCCCCCACTCCAGCAGCCGGCGCACGGGCGCCGTGTTGATGCCTGGCCAGGTGAACAGGTCCAGCAGGGCGCGTGGTGTCCAGACGCGGGTCCGCGTGCGGTACTTGGGAACGGGGTCGTACTGCGGGTCTGCGAAGCGCACCCACTCGAGCGACCGGCGGAGCTTCCTCGCCAGACGGATGTAGGCCCAGTCGTCGAGGGACGGCGCATAGGTCCAGACCACCCGCCCCGGATAGGCCGCAGCCAGCCGTTCGACGATGGCCTGTCCGCCGGTGGAATCGAAGATGTCCGCCGTCAGGACCAGCTCGTGCCCACGCTCGGCGAGCTGACACAGCACCGACTCGTAATTGCGGAAGTAGGCGAAGTGCAGCGCGCCGAAGAGGATCTTCATGGCACAGCCGCGGCCCCGCGCAGACCGGCCACGTCGGCGAACGGCGGCATGTCCTTGGTATCGAGACGCGGCACCTCGAATCGTGAGGCCGTGCCGAACCGCGCCACCTCCCGTACGACCGTGAAGGACGCGGCGTAGCCCAGTTCAGCCAGCAGCGCCACCGTATCGCGGTTGTAGCTGCTCAGGTGGCCATGCGGCACGCAGAAAGGCACATGCGCCTGCCCCGTCAGGTCTCGGATGAGCGCCGGACCTCGCTCGAGTTCACGACGCTGGTCGTCGCGCGACAGCCGGGACAGCACGGGATGCGTGTCGGTATGAAAGCCGAAGGTCTGTCCGGCGCGGCTCATCGAGACGATGTCTGCCTCGGACAGATAGAACCCGCGGGCAAAGGCCGACTCCGAGCCGAACTCGGCCTCGAAGAGTTCAGACAAGACCCCGGCCGCCACGTCCATCGGCAGCACATAGTTCAGCAGACGCTTGACCGTGCGGGCGGCCAACCCGTCGTAGCGGTACAACTCCGGCGCGGCCGGTTCGGCCGCCTTCTCGGGCACATGCTCGGCCGGCAAGGCACGAATCAGGCGCTCGAGCAGCGTATCCGCCCCGAGTCGCGCCACCAGGACATGCACCTTGTGGACGTTCAGCATGCGGGGCTGCGAACCGAGGGTGTCTCCCGACACGAAGAACGCGCCCCGGATGCCGCGCGCCACCAGTCTTGGCAGAATCTCGAGGTGATCCCGTACGCCGTCATCGAAGGTCAGCAGCGCCGTCTCATCCGGAAGCACTGCCCCGCCCAGTCCGGCCTCGAACTCGTCGAACCCGATCAGGCGTCGCGTCTCGCCGAGAAAGGCCACCTGGGCATCAAAGTCGGCCAGCGAGAGCGCGTTGAGCGTCGGAAAGGGCGTGTCTGCCGTGTCGCGGATGTAGTGATACATCGCCACCGCGCACGTGCGCTCAGCGGCCATCGGACGAGACCCCCTTCCTGCCACCGGTCTTGGGAGCCTTCCCTGTCGTCGTGGCCTTCCCGGTCTTCGGGGCCTTGGCCTTCTTTGGCGGCGCCCACTGCTTCTGCAGCGTCTTCGGCGCTCGACCGAGGACCCTCACGCCCTTGCGCAGGGTGCTGCCAGCGCTCTTGCGCAGCTTCCGCGCCGCGTCCGGATCTGTGGCCAATGTGCACAGATACGCATAGGCGTTGGCGCCGAGGAGCCACGCGCGACGGGCGCTCCCACCGACGGCCGTATCACGCGGCGTCCGCGCCCCTGACCGTCCAAGCGCCTCGATGGCATCGGCCAACAGGGGCGTCGCCGGGCGGTCGGCGCCATGTGGCCTGATGAAGGTGCCGACGAAGTGCTCGGTCTGTCGTCGCACCAGGTCCGGATCGGCCACCACCTCGCCCAACTGCGCCACATGCTCCGGCACCGACTGGGCCATCCGGAGGAACCCGCCGTTCTCCGGCAACAGGTAGTGGAAGTGCAGGGTGCCTTCCTGGGTGCCGGTGAAGCGATCGGCCACAAAGGACAGGACCGGCCGTCC
>JAKFYA010000081.1 GCA_021731095.1 Acidobacteriota bacterium
TGTCGACCCGGTGCCCGCCCTGTCGGTCGAGGCGAGCGCGAATCGCGTAGACGCCGAGTTGACCGATGCGTCGTACATGAGCCACACGCGGTCGGGATCGGTGACGCTCGCCTACGCGCTGAGCGACCGGTTCTCCGTGACCGGCGGGCTCGACTATCAGAGCTTCGTGGGGACCGGCGACGGCACGTTTCTCCGCGGCACGCTGCCGATTGAGAACCTACCGCTCCACGATCGCGAGGTCAACCGCGTCTGGCAGGGTGGCATTGTCGTGAAGCCGACGGCGGCGTCAGGCGTCATCGCCAGCGGGCACTTCATCAGGATCACTGGCCTCGACGCGATCTTCGGCGAGCCATCACTCTATGGTGGGGTCTCGTTCCCCTACGCAACCGGCACCGTATACTACGACGTCCGTCGAGCAGGCCGCATATCGGTGGACCTGCAGCGCACGACGCTCACACAAGACATTCTGTCGTTGAACAACTTCCGCGCGAACCTGGTTACGCTTCGCTTCTCGCGCGCATTCTAGAGGTAAGCGAAGATGAAATCGAATTCAGCGTTGGTGGGTGGCTTGACCGGTGTCGTTGGGGCGGCAGTATTGGGGATCGGTCTGACGGCTGGTGCCGCAGCGGCGCAAGGCAAGCCGATCAGCGAGCTCTACCTCGACAGGTGCGCCGTCTGCCATGCGGCCGATGGGACGGGAAAGACCGCCAAGGGCAGGAAGCTCAAGGTGGAAGACGTGCGCAAGACGGTCGTCAAGCTAACAGTCGCCCAGATGATCGAGGTGACCACCAAAGGCAAGGCGCCGGACATGGACGCCTTCGGCAAGGAGTTCTCGGCCGATCAGATCAAACAACTGGTGGACTACTACCGCGACCTCGCCAAGAAATGAATCGGCCTGATCTCCTCCTGACGGTATTTGCCGGCGTAGCGGCGGCGCTGGCGGCGGCTGTGGCGATGCGCAGCGAGATCACCCGAGCGCGCGGAGGAAAGGTGCTGGCATTCCTGGCGCTCTTCATCCTCCCGGTCGTGTCGTTGTTTGGTGGCTATTCCACCCAGATGGAGAAGGCACAAAGCACGACGTTCTGCCTGTCGTGTCATACGATGACCGACCACGGACGTTCCCTGCTCATCGACGATCCGAGCTACATCCCCGCCTCACACTTTCAGAACAATCGCGTGCCGCGCGACAAGGCGTGCTACACCTGCCACACCGACTACGCGATGTTTGGCGGGCTGCGCTCGAAGCTACGTGGACTTCGGCATCTGTCGGTGCAGTACCTGGGCACAATTCCCGCGCCGGCGGACATCAGGCTGTACGACCCGTACAACAACAGGGAGTGCCTGCATTGCCACCTGGGTGCGCGCACGTTCGAGGAACGATCGGCGCACAATCGCACGCCGCAGTCGCTGGCCGAGATAAAAGCCAACGCGCTCTCGTGCACCTCGAGCCGGTGTCACGACACGGTTCACGACGTGGCATCATTGCCGGACACAACCCCTTGGAAGGGCGCGACACTGCCATGAGCGACGTGCTCATCGAACGTCGTCTGAGCTGGGCCGGTGGACTGATTGCCGCAGGGTTGCTCGTCGAGCTGTTCGTGTCGGCGTGGGTGCATCCGATCGCGTTCGTCACGTTCGCGGTGGTGGCCTGTCCGCTCGTCATTGGCGGCGTGCTGATGTTTCTCTGGTCGCTGCTGACCGCCCGCTAGACCACCACCTTCATCCTCTCCTGGCAATCGTCCCGCACAGGCGGACCATGGACGAACATATGGGACGACGCGTCGTCAGTCCCGCGAAGACGTCTGCCACCCCGCCGCTCGTTCGGAGCGGCGAGGTGACGTGACGGCCATAGGCAGGCAGGTCGCTGCGGCGGCGCCGCGTCCGTCGAGCGCAGTTACCGCAGATTGACGAGTAGCGCAGCCCGCCGGTTCAGGCGTCGCGTCTCTTCACGAGAGTTGTCGTACTTCGGCCGCTCTTCGCCGTAGGTGCTTGTGCGAAGGCGGTCACCCTGTACTCCACGGCCGATGAGATAGTCCCGCACTGAATTGGCGCGGCGATCGCCAAGTGCAAGGTTGTACTCTGCGGTGCCGATGTTGCAGGTGTGGCCTTCGATTTCCAGGCGCAGCGTCGGATTCTCCTGCATCGCCTTCACCGCATCGTCCAGGACGCGCGTGGCTTCGGGCCGCAGGGAGTAGCGGTCGAAATCGAAGTGCACATCCTCGAATGTGTAGTTGGTGACCGGAGGCGCGACGACAGTCCGCGGAGCTTCTGGGGGCGGTGCAACCGGTGCCGGCGGTGCTGCTGGCGGCGGAGAAGGTGGCTCCGGTGCAGGCGGGGGGGGCGGAACGTTCGCGATGGCGGATCGGCTGGCTCCTCCAGACGAGCGGACGCCCGGGTGGAATCCAATGCGCACTTGCCAGTCGACGAAATCGCCGAAGTTGTCAGCGTCCGTACGGTAGAGATCGCGATTCTCGCGGGGCACGTTCCAACTGAGACCAGCCCCGACGAAGAACCCGTTCGCCCTCTGCCAGGTTGCGCCCGCGGTCGCCCTGGTGATTTTCTCTGTCGCCGAAACGGTGGGCGCGACGCTCCGATCGTCCGCCACCAAAGGCCCACGGGTAATCGTTGCGATGTCTGAGCTCGGCACCAGTCCCGTCAGCTCGAGCTGCGCGCGCAGCGGCTTGCGCGAAGGAAACCCCGCGCCGACGCCCCAGCGGAGCGCGCCCTTCGGAATCGTGATGTCGTCCGGCTGTCCTCGCCATTCGTAGCCGCCATAGCCGGACACCGTCGCGTACTCCCTCAGCTCCTTGCTTGCAATGAAATCGAAGAGGACGTCAGGCTTGCCGGTCGACACACCAGCGTCAGCGTCACCCGTCGGCGCCTTCACGATGCCGCGAACGGCCAGCGCGAACGGGCGTGTAGCCGACGCCGGGAGAAGGGACACCTTCGCCCCGAGGTTGAGATCGCCGACCTTGTTCCCGCTCCATCCGGAGCTGATCCGAGGATAGCGATCGACGATGCCCCCCACTGTCTGGTCGGCAGTGAAGATGGGTCTGAGATCGCGATCGATGCGTGTGTCGAACAGGAACGACCCAAATACCTCGACACGGTCGCCCAGACCATAGCCAAAGGTGCCGGCGAAGTCGCCCACGTTTGAGAAGCCCTGCACGTAGTTCGTGCCTCGCCGATACCCGCTGACGGACCATTTCCCGCGCGCCAATACGTCCGCCGTAGGCACGAACCAGAGGCCCGTGTCGCCGAGAAACGTCGTCGTGGCGGGCGTGTTGGTGGAGTCGGACGCTGCCGCTGCGCTCGCCGGTGAACCCTGGCTCCCCGACGACGCGCCTGCCATCGTGGACTGCGCACTTGCGCCAGCGATACAGGCAACGAGCATGACGGCCACCATGAGCGCGGTGCGCATCCTGGTCGCTACCCTGGTGGTTGCGCGATACTTCGGAGTCGGACGGCCTGCGTCCGCTACGTGCGGCGCCGGATGAATATGCTGGGCAATCTCACGGGCTGTTGTCATTGGCACCTCAAGAAGGACTATGGCAAGGGGAGAATCCGAGGAAGGAAGACAACGGCAAGCAGCATAGAGGCGCCGAGCGAACAGGGGAGACTCGAGTTCGGCACGCCGGCTTCGCAGTCGAAGACCTCTGGCTAGAGCAATTCAGTCAACCTCGACCAACCGTGTTCTGTAGGTCACCTGTCAGTCTACCGACCCATCAGCGCCAGGACTGTTCAATATCGCACTGCATGGCAGTTGTGCTGTCCTGTAAGAAAGAAGGCCGCCGCGAAGTCCCGCGGTGAAGACGACAATGAGCAGCATGCGCGCGAATGCACTGATTCATGCCGCGATCGCCGCGGCGTATCTCGCCGCTGCACCGGCCGCGCTGGCCCTACATCGTCCATCTGTCCGGACGCGTCGACAGGCTCGTCGACGCCGCGGCGTGCTCGTACACGCTCTCGGCGACGAGCGGCCAGGTGAACGGGACGGGTGGCACGTTGACCGTGCGGATTGACACGAGCCCCGGCTGCGCCTGGAGCGTGACGACCGACCCGCCGTGGATCGCCATCGCCAGCGGCGCGGCTGGCGTAGGCAGCAGCAGCATCAGCCTGTCTGTCGCGCGGTTCGTCAGCGGCCCGCCTCGTCGGACCGGGACGGTCACCGTCGCAGGACAGCCCATTCTCATCACCCAGTCGCGGGGATCGCGCCGCCTGGGCGATCTGGTTTCGGCGTCCAATAAGCTCGCTCTTCGCGCCTTGCGATCCGGGCCCCGCGCTCCGAACAATTTGTCACCGAACTTCGGACTCGGGACACGAGAGCCAGTGCCGGCGGCCAGCGTGACGCCGCCTCGAACTGGATCGGCTCACATCGGGAAGACGATTGGATCTCCGACTCGTATGGTCTTCCCGGCCTCCGACGCTGCGACCCGTGTGTTGACCGCAAGGCGGTAGTGGTCCTTGAAGAACGAGGGATCCGCGGCCTCAGGCAAGTGCGCCTTGCGCAACATCGAGAAACGCTTCTGAAAGGCCACGTCTTCCTCGCCAGTCTGGGAATCTCGTGATGGCACGACACATCGCCGACAGGGATTGATCGCGCGCACTTCGACCGGACCGGCCTTGAACGTCGAACCGTAGAGGCGGTCTTCCCAGAAGGCTCCCGCTCCCTGGAACTCAATGTTCGTGCGGAATCGCCGCCGCGCCTCCGCTAACGGCAGGTTGTACCAGCCCGCGATCACCTCGAGGGACTCGCGGCCGACAAACGTCGGGCCTGGCGCGATGGTGTCATCTGGGAAACCCAGCTCACGATTCTCTTGCAGTTCCACGCGCTCGTTCATACGGTCGGACATCCATTTCTCGACGTCGGCCCGCTGCCGAACGAGCGAGTACACGCGTCCGTCGAGGATGGCCTCTTCTTGCTCCAAACGATACTCGGTCCGAATGGCATGAATCTCCCCGCGATTCTTACCGTTGATCAGCCCGCCGCGACTGTCCACGAACGCCCATTGACGGTCGAACCGCAGCGCGCCAGAGGGGAGAACCGAGGACTCCGACACGTCAACCGCATCCAGTCCCTTGATCGGGAAAATACGAATCCCAACTACGATCGAGGCCGCCAATCCGTCCTCCTTACGCCATTGCGAGAGGTCCTCGGTCATTCTTGAGGCCCTCTTCTTGTTGAACGTTCCAGGCC
>JAKFYA010000411.1 GCA_021731095.1 Acidobacteriota bacterium
CAATGCAGGCGTCTCTGGCGACACCTCTGCGGGCGGCCTGCGCCGGCTGGAATGGGCGCTTGACGGGGACGTGCGGGTCATCGTGGTCGCACTCGGCGGGAATGACGGTCTGCGGGGACTGCCTGTCCCCGAGCTGAAGAAGAATCTCGACGACATCATCACCCGCAGCCAGGCCAGGGGCATCGCCGTGGTGCTGGCGGGTATGGAGGCGCCGCCGAACTTCGGTGCGGCCTACACGGGCGCATTCCGGGCCGTCTACCGGGACCTTGCCCGCGAACACCGCGTGCCACTCGTGCCGTTCCTGCTGGAAGGGGTCGCGGGCCAACCGGCCCTCAACATCCGCGACGGCATCCATCCCAATCCGCAGGGCGCGCGCATCGTGGAAGCCACGGTGTGGCGGGCACTCGCTCCGCTCCTGAACCGGACGACCCGATGATTGAACTGCGCCAGGTGTCGAAGACCGTCGAAAGCGGCGGTCGCCCGCTGACCATCCTGCATCCGCTCGATCTGATCATTCCCGACGGGCAGTTCCTCGCGATCGTCGGTCCGTCCGGCAGCGGCAAGTCCACGCTTCTCGGCCTGCTGGCCGGACTGGATGCCCCGACCTCAGGGCAGATACTGGTCGGCGGCACCGACATCACCAAGCTTGACGAGGACGGCCTGGCGCGCCTGCGGGGCAGCAGCATCGGCTTTGTCTTCCAGTTCTTCCATCTGGTTCCGTCCCTCACGGCGCTCGAGAACATTCTGGTGCCCATGGAGATTGCTGGTCGCAAGGATGCGGCGGTGCGTGGGGCCCGTTTGCTGGAGGAAGTCGGCCTGTCAGACCGTGGTCACCACTATCCGTCCCAGTTGTCCGGCGGTGAGCAGCAGCGGGTGGCTATTGCGCGCGCCCTGGCCAACGAGCCGCCGCTCGTGCTGGCCGACGAGCCGACGGGGAACCTGGACTCACAGACGGGTCGCCATATCCTCGAGTTGCTGCTGGACGTGCATCGTGCCCGCGGCACCACGCTGGTGCTGGTGACGCACGATGCGGAATTGGCGGCGCTGGCAGATGCCCGCCTGGTGCTGCGGGATGGACGGGTGGTCCCCGGTGCCTAGTGCGTTTGTAGTCAGCATGACGGTCCGGGAGGTCCGATCCTCGTGGCGCCGGCTGCTGTTCTTCTTCATCTGCATTGCGATTGGCGTGGCCTCGATTGTCACGCTCCGGTCGGTCATCCAGAGCGTGCGCGGAGCCCTTGCGCATCAGGCGCGAGAGATGCTCGGCGCCGATCTCCTGCTATCGAGCGGGAATCCATTCACGCCGGCACTCAGGGCTGTAGTCGACACGGCCAGACGCGATCGCCAGACCACACGCATCAGTGAGGCCGTCGAGCTCATCACGATGGCGCGGCCCGATGATCCGACCAGGACCGTGACACGTCTGGTTGAACTGCGTGCCGTCGATGCGACGTTCCCCATTCGCGGCGTCGTGCGTCTGGGAGAGGGAACCTATCGTCATGCGCTGCTGGAGCAGCATGGCGCCCTGGTCCGTCCCGAGGTGCTGTCGCAACTGGGGCTGGCCGTCGGCGACAGCCTGCGCATCGGGGATGCCGCCTTCACCATCCGCGGTGTGGTGACCGCCGAGCCGAACCGGAATCTTGGCAATTTCAGTGTTGGGCCCCGCGTGTTCATCGACCGGGCGGACCTGCCCGCTACCGGGCTGATCTCTCTCGGGAGTCGCGCCACGTTTCAGCTGCTGCTTGAGGTGCCGGACCCATCCCTCGATGCGCTCGCGGCGGCCTGGCGCGACACGTTCGCCGAGCAGTTCGTGAGTGTCCGGTCCTATAAACGGTCCGAGGACCAGATGGGCGAGAACTTCGACCGCGCCGAGAACTACTTGAGCCTGGTCGGCCTGGTGGTGCTCATCCTTGGCGGTATTGGGGTCTCCAGCGTCACCCGCGTATTCGTTCAGCAGAAGATCCGGAGCATCGCCATCCTGAAGTGCCTCGGCGCATCCGGACGGCAGGTCCTGACGATCTACCTGACGCAGGTGTTCGCGTTGGCGCTCGCCGGGTGTCTGTTGGGCGTGGCCATCGCGGCTGCGCTCATTGCCGTCGTTCCGACGTTTCTGGGCGCCGTACCACTGACGGTGCCGGTGGTCTATGCCCTCACCCTGTCGGCTGTCTCCCAGGGCGTGCTGATCGGCCTGGTCGTCTCGCTCGTCTTTGCCATCGTCCCGCTGCTCGACGTGCGCGAGGTCAGGCCGGCGTTGCTGCTGCGCCAGGAGACCAGCGTGGCAGAGGCGGGTCGGCGCGTGCGGTTTGCGGCCATCGCGGCATCGGCGCTGGTGATGGTGTCAATCGCCATCTGGCAGGCTGGTTCGCTCGAGGTCGGGCTCGGGCTGGTGATAGGCATGGCCGGGGTTGGGCTGGCACTGCACGGTGCCGGGGTGGTGCTCGTACGTGCCGTGCGACCGCTGCGCCACACGGGCAACTTCGCGCTTCGCCAGGCCGTCATTCATCTGGTCCGTCCCGGCAGCCAGGCCGGCGTGATCCTGCTGGCCGTGGGGCTGGGCACGTTCTTCATTCTGGGCATCCGCGCGATTCAATCGAGTCTTCTGCAGGATTTCTCCGTTCAGGTAGGGCCAGACGCGCCGGACATGTTTCTGCTTGATGTCCAGTCCGATCAGCGCGCAGCGGTCTCGGCGTTCATCGCCGAGCGGAACAACGGAGCCGGTGCGCCCGTGCTGGTGCCGGTGCTGCGGGCCCGGGTCAGCGCCGTTCGGGGCAAGTCCGTGAATCTCGAGCGCGTGCAGGACGTGCGTGGGCGCGGCTCGCTCGCACGCGAGTACACCGTGACCTACCGCGCGGCCCTGGAGGCGAACGAAGCCGTCGTGGCCGGCCAGTGGTGGACTGGCCCTGGACTGCCTGGCGCCGAGGCCGAAGTGTCGGTGGAGGAGAGCCTCCGGGACCGGTTCCAGATTCAGCCCGGTGACCTGATTCGTTTCGACGTGCTGGGCCGTCCCCTGACGGCGCGGGTGACCAGTGTCCGCCATGTGGAGTGGAAGGATTTCCGGTCTGGCGGGTTCATGTTTGTCTTCCGACCCGGGGCCTTTGACGGGGCGCCCCATACTTTCATGTCAACCGCGCGCGGCCCGTCCGATCTGTCGGCGAGGAGTGCGCTGGTGGCCGGCCTGGTCGCCCGGTTCCCGAATGTCTCCGTCATCGATCTGCGGGAGACGATGCAGACCATCCAGGGCATGGTCCGGAACGTGACATTCGGCATTTCGGTCGTTGGCGGACTGGTGCTGTTCAGCGGAACGCTCATCCTGGTGGGGGCCGTCTCGATGACCAAGTTCCGGCGGGTCTATGAAGCGGCCATCCTCAAGACCCTGGGTGCCTCCACCCGGCTGGTCGCCACGTCGCTCCTGCTGGAATATGGTCTGCTGGGCGCGATTGCCGGGACCGTTGGCGCCCTCGGAGCCCTGGCGCTGAGCTGGTGGCTGTCGGTCTACATTCTGGATATGCCCTGGCTGCCCAATCCCCGACTGTCGCTGGCCGGGATCGGTGTGACTGGTGTCGCCGCCGCAGTGGTCGGGGTGCTGGCCAGCCTGGATGTGCTGCGGGGCAAACCGCTGTCGACGTTACGCGCCGAATAGGGGTAGGATCGAGAGTCTGATCTCGAACGGTACTTCGACGCAGGAGAAACGGTTCGCATGGATGGTGCACGGTATCGGGACGCGCTACTCCGCAAGCAGCACGAGTTGGTGACGGGGACGGCCGCCAAGCCCCTGCAGTGGAGCATGGAGAACAACTCCGGGCGCCAGGGTGACCTGGCCGACCAGGCTGAAGGCACCAACGAAGTGCACATCACGTTGAAGCTGAAGCAGACGGACGCCAAAATTCTGCAGGCGATTGAAGAGGCACTCAAGCGGATCGAGAAGGGTTCGTACGGCCAGTGCCGTGACTGCGGCGAGCCCATTGCGCCGGCCAGGCTGGACGCCATCCCCTGGACCCGCGTCTGCATCGCGTGCAAGGAAAAGCAGGCCTGACACCGTGACACATTCCGAACTCCTCCAGATCCTGACCGACTTCGCGGCCGAACGGGTGGCCCTGATCCAGCGCCACGAAGCAGGCGCCCAGGTGGCCGCGCATTACGACTTCAACAACACCTATCAGTACGTGATCAACCGCGAGGGCACGCACCTCGAATGGCTGGCGAGCGCGCTGAAGGGGATGGACACCGAGTTGCCGGCCGCACGGGCCACGCTGGCTGTGCCCACGGTGGTGGTGAAGAAGGGGACGGCAGACCCGGCCGCCTACCGGTCGTTGCTTGAAGACGACGCCAGTCAGCTGGCGGGTTTCATCGGGCGCTGGCAGCCGACGGTGGCACATGTGGCCCACGCCCGGCATCGCCGCATGCTCGACATCATCCTCGGCGAGACGCAGGAACATCAGCGACTCTTCGCGCAGGCTGCCTCCGGCTTCGAAGACGTACTTGGCCGCCGGACGGCTTCCGGTCCTCGCATCGGTGGGGTACTGGCCACACGCTGGGTGGAGTGACCGGCGTTCCCGTCGCGATTGCGCTCGGCAGCAATCTGGGCGACCGCGAGCAGTATCTGCGGGAGGCCATCCGGCGACTGTCTCCGGACATCGCCGGCCTCCAGTTGTCCCCCCTCTACGAAAATGACGCTGTCGGCGTGGGCGAGCAGCCGCCCTTCCTGAATGCGGCGGCGTCTGGACACACCACGCTGTCCGCGCGCGCCCTGCTCGACCGCCTGCTTGAGGTTGAGGCCGAGGGCGGTCGGGTACGCACGACGCCTGGCGCGGCACGAACGCTCGATCTGGATCTGATTCTCTACGGGGATTCGGTGATCGACGAGCCTGGGCTCGTGGTGCCGCACCCGAGGTTCCGGGAGCGGCGGTTTGTGCTCGCGCCGCTCGCCGCCGTGGCGGCGGGCTGGCGCGATCCGGTGACGGGGTTGACCGTCGACGCGTTACTTGGCCGACTCGCTGACTGACGCGGCGTTCCGGCGGAGACCCGCAAAGCCCTCTTCAAAGAGCGTATACACTGCGGGAACCAGGACCAGCGTGACCAGGGTCGAGGCGGTCAGGCCGCCGATGACCACGCGGGCCAGCGGTGCCTGCAGTTCAGCCCCTTCGCCGATGCCGAGCGCCATCGGCACCAGGCCGAGCCCGGTGGCCAGCGAG
>JAKFYA010000002.1 GCA_021731095.1 Acidobacteriota bacterium
TTGCTGAGCCGTGCCGTGTCGAATCTCGAGACGTTCAGGAATCAGGGGCTCTCGGTGGTGGCCAATCTCAGTTCCTCCTTGTGGACCCGCCTGTTTGTCTAGTCCAAGGTGCAGGTGTCTGGCGAGACCAGGCCGCGGGCCGCACAGTCGACGGATCCTCAGGTGCAGATTACCGACACGGGAACCTTCGGCGGTGCGCTCTTCCTGCCAGGCACACAGGACATGTACCGGTACCAGTTCTCCGAGAACCTCGTTCACCAGCGTGGGACCCACGACCTGAAGACGGGCGTGGACTACAACGGGTTCAACATGCGGAACAACTCGTTCGCGCTGGCGCTGTCTGGCGCCTATACCTTTCCAACGCTGGAGTCGTTCCTTCGGCGGCAACCATCGCTCTATGCGCAGAACTTCGGCCTGAATGGCTACACCTCCCACGAAGCCGCCTTGCTTGGCAGCTTCTGGCAGCACGAACTGTCGGCCTATGTGCAGGACCGGTTCCGCCCGACATCCGGACTGACGGTGGGCGTGGGGCTGCGCTATGACATGCAGGTCAACCCGCAACCGCAGGCCGGCACCGCCGGTGTACGGGTGCCCGTCGGACGACCGGTCACGACCGCAAGCGGCGTGCAGGTCGCCTATGCGCCTGTTCCTCAGGGCATCCCGAACGACCGGAACAACTGGGGGCCGCGTGGGGACTTCGCCTACCAGGTGCCTGGTGATGGACTCACGCTCATCAAGGGCGCTGCTGGCCTCTACTACGGTCGCACGCCGATGATTTACTTCCCGATGCGAGGGGGTGGTGTCAGCAACACGACGCTCTTCTCTCCGCCTTCACGATTCGGGGTGACGTTTCCGAATGTTCTGCCCACGAGCATCGTGGCCGGGTCAGCCTTGGCCACGCTGCTCGGCCCACCGGCGATCACCTACGTCGACCCGGAGTTCGGCAACCCGCGCGTCCTGCAGGTGAACGCGTCGGTCAGCAGGCCTGTGGCCGGCGTGTCGCTGGAAGCAGGCTACCTCTTCAGTGACTCGCGCAATCTTCGCGTCGGTGGGTTCAGATCCACACTGTGGGACCGGAACATCGCGGCACCCACCCAGTTCGACAGCTTTGGCCGGGGCATCAACCTGCTGAGTGTGGCACGGCCAGATCCATCGATCGCACAGGCGAATGCCGTCACGAGCTTCGGCCGTGGACGGTATCAGGCGCTGGTGGTGTCGCTCAACCGGCCCATGCGGCAGCACTGGCAGGCGTATGCCAGCTACACGCTGTCGAAGAGCGAGGGGAATGCCTCCACGGAGCGGGACACCGAGTCGCTGTACGGCCCCACGGATCCCTTCAACCTGGATGCAGACTACGGGCTGAATGAGCTGGACGAACGGCACCAGGCGCGCGGCTATGTCGTGGTGGCCCTGCCAGGGCAGGTGACGGTAGCCTCCACGCTGTCGGCCGGGTCGGGCCTCGCGTTCCCGGTGTACGGCGCCGTCGATGTGAATGGCGACCGCGTGACCAATGACGGGCTCAACCCGGACCGGCCCATCGTGAACGGCGCCCTGTTGGCCCGCTTTCCCGAACATCAGCCCGCGTGGCTCACTGTGGACCTGCGCGTGGCGAAAGGCATTCCACTGGGAACGGGTGCGGCAGCTGGTCGTGCCCAGCTCATCCTGGAGGTGTTCAACGTCCTCAATCGCGCCAACCTCTTCGCTGACCCGCGCACGCAGGCCGTGCTCGGCAGTCCGAATTTCCGTGTGAACAACAGGACGCTCGGGCCCCGCCTGGCCCAGCTGGGGCTGCGCCTCGATTTCTGAGCGAAGAGTGGGGCCGCTAGAACCCGACCTGTGCCCGGACCGCCAGCGTGTGCTCCGGCTGGCGGTGTGATGCGCCCGTCTGGTCAAAGACACTACGGTCGAAATTCAGCACCCATTTGATGTACGGATTCGGGTACCAGTTCACGCCGGCGGTCCAGACGGTGGCTGACTGACTGGAAGGGGCCGTGGTCAACTGACGGTCAAAGGCCTCCCGGTCCACCCACAGGCGTTCCACGCGCCCAGCCAGCTGGAAGGCGCCGATGTGGCCGCTGGGTGGATTGAAGTTCACGTCAGGCCTGACGTTGCGCTCTGGCGCAGGCTCACCAGTCAACACCCAGGATGCCGCGGCCTGCCAGGCCTGGTGAGCGACCTCACCCGTGACACCGTTTCTCTGGACGCGACCCCGCGACCGCACGTACTCGGCATACGTCCAGACGCGGCCACGGGCATAGAACACCTGTGGTGACCAGCGAGTGCGACGGCCTGTGCCGACGACTCCTGGGGCATAGGCGAAGAAGGTCTGTCGTCCTGCCGTCTGGAATGCGGGCAGGGTGCCCCCTTGTTCGCCTGCATTCGCCGCGACGGCTGCACCCAGGCCACGCAGGCGGCTCTGCAGGTGCGTGGCCCAGGGGCGCACGATGAGACGCCCGGCGACATCTTTGGCGTCATTGGTATCGAGATCCGAGTTGCCGCCATCAACGACGCCATTCGTGAACGCGGCTGCGTAGCTCACGCGGGCGTGCCCCAGATCGCCCATCACAACGACGCCCGTATCGCGGTCTGGAGCGACGGCCGTGGTCAGGCCTCGTTCGACGAACAGGATCTGCGCCAGCAACTGATTGCGGTCATAGCTGAACGGGACACGGGACTTGCCGGCGCGAATCCTGAGCGCAGGCGAGAACACGGTGTCCATGAAGGCGTCGCGCACGTTGACGTTGCCGCCGCCGAAGTCGACATTCAGGAAGTACTCGAAGTGGCGGGCCACTTTGCCCTGGACAATGGCGCGCAGTCGACGCAGTTGCCAGGTGTTGAGCACGCGCGCCTCACTGTCGTCGAACGCGAATCGGCCGTCGGCATGGATCAGGGTGCCGAACTGGATGCGGTTGTCACCGTTGTCGCTCTGCAGCACGAATGCAGGCGTCGTGCTCGTGGGTGGCACTGTCGGAGCACTGGGCGTTGCCTGCCCGGTCGAGGTCTGGGTTGCGCTGGTGGTCTCAGTTCCGGCAGACAGGTGCCCAGCGGAACCAAGCACGAGCGAGAGCGCCAGCAGGTGAGGGGAAGGCACGCGATGACGGGACAGAAACATCCCGCCTACGCTATCTGAACCGGCGTCCCCTTGTCGTCAGACATTCTTGGGGGTCACCCCGCCTGACGTACGGTGCCGCACCGCGATGCACGCGTGACGGCACTCACGAGGGATGCACGATGCCAGAAATGGAAAAGGCCACTGGTTGCCCAGCGGCCTCTTGAGAATTTGGTTGCGGGGGCAGGATTTGAACCTGCGACCTTTGGGTTATGAGCCCAACGAGCTACCGGACTGCTCCACCCCGCGACAACTGCAAGCAGTGTAACACAGCGTGAACGAAGCGGTCCTACTTCTTCGCCTTCAGCACCTTATCTGGCACCTCGACGTACAGCCCGACGTTGGACTGCATGCTGGTGACGGTCAGATCCGCGGTGACCTGTCCGGCCCTCTTTTCCACAATCCGCGTGGGGAACTTCACACCGTCGAAGTCCTTGTACGCGCTGTAGACCAGCTCGATGACGGGGCTTTCACCGGCGAGGGTTTCTACCTTGTCGATCACGCCGTTCACGCCCAGGGTGGCCTTCACGGACGGACCGCCGTCCAGCACCACAACGAAGCTGGTTACGGGTTGTCCATCGGCACCGGGAGCCTCTGTAAAGGTGACCTTCGCACCCGGCGACATGGCTGCACTCAGCACGCCGTGTGGCGACATGCGGATGCCGAGCACGCGTTCGCTGATGGCCCGCGGTTGCGCTGTCAGCGTGCCATCACGAAGGTCCCATGCCGACCCATCGCTGAAGTACTGCTCCACGGCCCTGGGCTTGCCCGCGCGTGTTACCTGCACCCGACTCACCAGCGGTCCGTAGTTGAGTGTCGCGGCATAGGTCGAGACGGGCGTTGGGGCCTTGTCTCCTTCCAGCAGGACGGTTCCGGTCGCAGCGAACGTGAGGGACGCGCAGTTGGGCGCATTCAGGCTGCTGAAGGCGCCAACAAACTTCCGGTTGGTCAGAGGACTCTGCGCCTGCGCCGCCGTGGCGCCGGCCGTGAGGGCAATCACGAGGGACGCCGCAATCAGAAAGGGAAATGTGCGCATGATCAGTGGTTGTGGCTCTTGGCAAGCGCCTTTTCAATGGCCTCGGGCACTTCCACGTAGAGGCCGGCGTTGGGGTGAACCTCGGTGAGGGTGAGGTCGAGCACCACCTTGCCGTCCCGGAGCTGCACGACGTGCGTGGGGAAGGGGATGCCGCCGTAAATGGCCGCATTGCCGCCAGGAACCGGCCCGGTGGGACGGGCGCTGGTGTCCGAGTCCTTGTAGTCCGAGAAACGGAATTCAAGCGTGCTGTTGCCCAGCGCCGGGTCTCCAGGAAGCGTCTGCACCCGCACGATCTGCGCGGCGTCGTTCAGCCAGGCCTTGTACTTCGTGCCACCGGCCGTCACGGTCATGCTGACCATCGTGGCGCCGTCAGGGCCCGCCTCATTCGCCATGACCCGCTGGCTGGACGGGTCCTGTGCTGCCCGCATCAGACCGTGTGGCGTCATCCAGAGAAAGCGCTGGAGATCGGAGACCGCGGCGGGGGCAAGTGCGGCTCTGCCGCCGTCTTTCACCTCCCAGGCTGTGTCGACCGACAGGAATCGCGAGAGACGCTTTGGCTTGCCCGGGCGTGCCACGTCAATGCGGACGGCCTGCAGGCTGTAGTTGATGGCCACGGTGACGCTGGTTACTGGCCCTGCGGCCGCCCCCGGTGCGGCACCCAACGAGGCGATGCCCGTGCCGGTAAACACCATTGAGGCGGTATTGAGCGAATTCAGGCCCATCAGCGCCTGACCGAATCTGGCATTCGGATTCGGGGCCGCCGTGGGTGCCTGGGCGAACGCCGTGCCCGCGCAAAGCGCGAACACGGCGGCAAGCATGGTCTGTCGCGTGGCCATCTGGTCCTACTTGAGATTGGCCGCGAAGAACGTGAGGGTTCGCTGCCATGCCAACTCGGCGGCGGCCTTGTCGTAGCGCGGCGTGGTGTCGTTGTGGAAGCCGTGGTTCACCCCGTCATAGATGTGCTGGGTGTAGCGCACCTTGTTGGCCTTCAGCGCTTCTTCGTAGGCGGCGGCACCGGCG
>JAKFYA010000234.1 GCA_021731095.1 Acidobacteriota bacterium
CGGAAGAGGTTCCGTTCCGGTGGGGCCAGGGGGCCTGATGCGGCCTGCACGTGCTCAAGTCGCACATCGTCAACGGTCGTCTGTGCGGGAGCGCGACCACGGGGAACTGTCGGCCGTGCCAGTCCTTGAGGCGCGGACTGGGGCGGCGGGACGGCCGTACCCGGGCTGCTCCACCAGTACGCGCCACCGGCCAACACCGCGACCGCCACCAGGGCGATCGGGGACTTGAGGTCCTGCAGGGTCATCGCACGTCCGACCGGAAGTAGGTCGACAGCTCCAGTGCCAGGGACAGGTCGCGGGTGGCCTCGGCCCCTTCGGCCAGCCCGATGTCGTCAATAACCACGAACTCGGGAGCAGACTCGATGGCGTGGACGAAGGTGCGCATGGCCTCGTAGGTGCCGGTCAGTGCCATCTCGACCTTCGCCCGTGTCAGCACGCTGTCCTTGACCTCCACGGTCTCGAACCGGTAGTTCCGCACCGACAGCCCAGCCTTCGTGGCCATCTGTTCCAGACGTGGATAGGTCAGCTTGCGAGCCGCCGTGAGGTTGCCCGGCAGCACGTCCTTGTAGAAGAGGGCCAGCTCACTCCCGGCGCGATCCTTCCCTGTCAGCGCGCTGGTGGCCTGCGCATGCTCCTGCCTCGCGGCAGCCAGCGTGGCATCGGCCGCCCGCCCGCGCTGTTCCACGTTGGCGACACGGTCGCCGAGGGGTCGCACGACAAAGGCGCCTGCCGCCAGATTCAGGGCCAGAAGCCCCACCAACGCCAGCAGCCGCTGGCGATGCTCGCCCATCAGGCGTTCCATCACGGCCCGGCTACTCATGGGCTCCGCCTTCCGAGGTCCGCACGGGCGCCAGGTAGACGCTGTCGATAATCGCCTCGAGCACGCCGTCCTTCATGGACTGTTCGACCAGCTGGACCTCTTTGAACACCTGTGTCGCCTCAAGGGCATCCATGAAGTCCGACAGGTCCTCGGCCCTCCGGGCCTGTGCCACGACGGCTACCGCGAAGCTCCCCTTTTCAAGCCGGGGCTGGACGGCTTTGACCCGCACATCCGGGGGAAGCGTGGCCTCGAGCTGGGCAAAGAGCCGGGTCCAGGAGAACGCCCGCTGATCGATGATGCCGTTGGCCTCCCGCGCGGCATCCGCCACAGAGGCCAGCTCCTTCGGATCCAGCCGGGTGCGGATGCGGGCGGCGTCGGCCCGCAGCCGCGTGGCCTCCTGTTCGGCGCCCACCGCATCTGCCCCGAGACGCCGCTCTGTGCCCGACAGTCGGACGTACTGGACCACATTCACGAGCGTCAGCACCACCACGACTGCCACGGCCAGGCCAAGCGCCGTCTGCACGGGGCGATTGTTGTAAAACGGGCGGGTCGCCAGGTTTGTCCGCAGCATCACGCCGCCTCCCCGGTTCTGCCGGCCCGAAGCGCCATGCCGACCGCCGGACCCAGTGCATCGAGGAGTTCGGGTGACACGCCAATGCGATCAGTCAGCCGGACCGCCCGACCCAGGTCGATCGTCTCGACCGAGGTCCCGAGCCGCTCTTCGATGCTGCGGCGAACGGCATCCCCCGTGGCACCACCCGCCAGCACGACCCGGGTGAAGCCGGTGCCAGACAGCCGATCCTGGAAGTACATCGCGGTCTGTTGCACCAGGTCCGCCAGACTGCCGGCCTCATCCTCTGTCCGATTCCGGAAGAAGACCAGATCCATTCCTCGCATGATGGCGATCGATGTGGAATCGGGCCGCCCCTGCACCAGCAGCCAGTCCCCCGTGGGCGATGGGATGCTGCCCAGGCACAGGTTCAGCAGCGAAATGGTCGCCAGGTCCACCACGCCCGGTTCGGCGCCAGTGGCGGCGATGACACTTTCATACTCCGCCACTGCCGCCCGACGGGCCACTGTCACCAGAAACTCGCGACCGCCCTCGGGTGAGGAGGCGCCTGGCACAAAGGACACGACGGCGTCTTCGATGGGAAACGACATCGTCTTCCGCATATGCCAGCGCACAATCTGGGCAAGGTCGTCGTGGCGGGCCGGCGGGTTCTCCAGGCGGACCAGCGAGACCTTCGCAATGCTGTCTGGCACGACCAGCGCCACGCGGAGCGGTTTGATGCCCAGTCCGGCGAACAGGCGCGACACGGCCGCGGCGACGGTGGCGCGATCCGTAATGTTCGCACCCGTCAGCGAGGGCGTGATGAGATCAAGCGGCACCGCTTCGCTGGCGTGCCCGGCCAGCGTCGCCGTGCCGTCGCGCCAGGTGACGACGCCAACGGACACCCGGCCACGGGCAATCTCCACAGCCGCATCCGGCGGCGGACTCGCGAACCAGTCAGTCAGGAAGCTCATTCGACGAAGGTCACCTTGTTGATTTCACGAAGGGTGGTCATGCCCTGCAGCACCTTCTCGACAGCCGACTCCCGCAGGAACCGCATGCCCTCATCATGGGCCGCTCGCTTCACTTCCGAGTTCGGCCGCTGCGCCAGAATCAACTCGCGAATGGGATCGGACAGATTCAGCAACTCGCAGATAGCCGTCCGTCCCTTGAACCCCGTACCGCTGCACTCGATGCAGCCGGCACCCTCGTAGAACGTGTGCGTCGTCGCGAGTCCGGGGTCGAGGGCCGATTCCCGCAACTGCTCGGCGGTCACCTTCACCGGGCGCTTGCAGTGCTGGCAAATCAGCCGAACCAGGCGCTGGGCCAGCACACAGTTCAGCGCCGAGACGAACTGGTACGGCTCGACGCCCATGTTCAGGAAGCGGCCCAGCACATCAACCACGTTGTTGGCGTGCACGGTGGTGAACACCAGATGCCCGGTCAACGCAGACTGGATGGCAATCTGCGCCGTCTCGGGGTCGCGAATCTCGCCCACCATGATCTTGTCCGGATCGTGACGCAGGATGGACCGGAGCCCTCTGGCAAAGGTCAGCCCCTTCTTCTCGTTGATCGGAATCTGGGTGATGCCACGCAGCTGGTACTCGACCGGGTCCTCGATGGTGATGATCTTGTCCTCTGTCGACTTGATCTCCGACAGGGCGGCATACAGGGTGGTGGTCTTGCCACTGCCTGTCGGCCCTGTCACCAGCACCATGCCGTAGGGCTCGCGAATGTACTTCCGGAAACGCTGCAGCTCCTTGTCCGGGAACCCCACGATGTCCAGACTCAGCTCGGTGAACTGCTCGCTGATCGACTCCTTGTCCAGCACGCGGATGACGGCGTCCTCCCCGTGGACACTCGGCATGATCGAGACGCGGAAGTCGATGGTCTTGCCCGGCATGCGGACCTTGAAGCGGCCATCCTGTGGCACCCGCTTCTCGGCAATGTCGAGCTCTGCCATCACCTTGATGCGCGAGATGATCGGGCTGTGGAACTGCCTGGCAATCGGGCGCATAGCCGACTGCAGCACTCCGTCGATGCGGTACTTCACGTGCACGGCATCTTCGCCCGTCTCGATATGGATGTCGCTGGCACGACGCTGAATGGCGGTGAAGATCGTGGAGTCGACCAGGCGGATGACAGGGCTGATGTCCGAGGTCAGCCGCTCGACGGTGAGGTCTTCCGCGCTCTCATCGTCCTTGAGCACCTGCAGTTCGAAGCCTTCGCTGGCATCCTCGAGCACGCGCTGGGAGCTTTCGCTCTTCTTCAGAATGGACTGGATGGCCGATGGGGCTCCCACCGTGACCCGGATTGGCGTGGCCAGCACCGCCTCGAGTTCATCGATCATGGGCAGGTCCGTCGGGTCCGACACCACGACGACCAGGGTTCGTCCATCGCGCCGCAACGGCACGAACCCGTACCGCAGCATCAGGTCCGCCGGGATGGTGCGGAAAAGCTCCTGATCGATATGGAACTCGTCCATGTCGACGAATTCCACCAGGTACCGGACCGCCAGCGCCTGCGCGCGCGTCACCTCGGCCGCGTAGTCCTCCACGGCCTGCACCAGGTTGATCGGCTCGCCCGCCGTCTGCGCCGCGTCTGCCATGGATCCCCTATCCCCCCACCACCGAACTGAGCTCGAAGAGCGGCAGATACAGCGCCAGCACCACCGCGGCGATCACGGCGCCCATCGTCACGAGGAGCACGGGTTCGACGAGGGTGATGAAGCGGGCCACTTCCGTCTCGATCTCCTCGTCATAGAAGTCGGCGAGGCTGTTGAGCATCTCCTGAAGGGCGCCGGTCGACTCGCCGACCTCCACCATCTTCACGGCCACATCGGGGAACACCCCGCGTGCCCGAAGGGACGCGGCAAAGGACTCGCCTTCCAGTACCCGACTGGCCACCAGTCCGAGCTCAGTCGCCAGGTGACGGTTTCCCATCGACCGGGCCCCGACGTCGAGGGCATTCACCAGGGGAATGCCGCCTCCGAGCAACGTCGCCAGCGTTCGAGCCAGCTGTGACGTGCCGAACTTCCGCAGGGTCTCCCCCACCACCGGCAGTCTCAGCATCAGACGATCAAGCCGCTCCCGCTGGCCTGGTCGTTTCACCCAGTTGGCTCCAAGGACGGCCAGCGCCACCAGCACGGCCAGCGCGGGCCAGAACTGCTGCGAGGCCATGTTCGAGAACGCGACGATGACCCGCGTGGAGAGCGGCAGTTCCTTGCCGAAGCCCTCATAGAACGATGAGAACGCCGGCACCACCTTCAGCACGATGATGCCCACCAGCCCCACCATCATCACCACGAGAATGGCCGGATAGATCAGCGCCGACAGGGTCCGGCGCTTCACTGCGCCAATCAGTTTCTCGTAGCCCACATAGCGCCGGAGTACGTCGTCCAGGTTGCCGGCCCGCTCACCTGCCATCAGCGAGGCTGCATAGATCGGGGGAAAGTGCTCGCTGTGGGCGGCAAAGGCGTCGGAGATCGCGCTGCCCGAGCGCACCTTCTCGTAGACATCGTCCAGGACGCTCTTGAACGTCGTGTTCGACACGCGCTGACGGAGAATGTCGAGCGATTGCACCAGCGGCATGCCGGCCTTGAGCAAGGTGGCCAGTTCCTGGTTGAACACCAGGAACTCCTGGGCGGCGATCCGCTTTGGTCCGCCCCGGGCCACCCGGAGGGCTTCCAGTCCCGCCCGCCGCTTCAGGGACAGCACCAGAAGGCCACGCTCTTCCAGGTCCTGGCGCAGGCGTGCTTCGCTGTCGGCGACGTA
>JAKFYA010000352.1 GCA_021731095.1 Acidobacteriota bacterium
TCACCCGGACGTGGAGCTGATGCGCCGCGCAGGCATCGAGTGCGATGCCGACACCTTGGCGCCGACCCTCAATCCCGACACGTTCGAGACCAACGTTCCCAACCTCTTCATTGCGGGCGGCGCCATCGCCGGACGAAACACAGGCAACGTGTTCATCGAAAATGGCCGCTTCCACGGAGAGAAGATCGTCAGCGTGCTCGCCCAGCGGTTCGGCGAGGAGTAGGAACCTGCCTGGATGCGGCCCTGACTGTCAGTGCGAGGTGCCGCTTCCCCAGATGCCGGGTGGCGCCATGACCTTCATCTGGAGCAATTCAATCAGGGCCTGACACCGGTCGACGGCGCCCTGTCGTTCCAGGAGCGCCTGACGCTCGACCGGCTCGAACTGCAGATACTGTGACAGGGCGTTGACGAGGTCATCATCGGGCATAGACGGCGGGAACCGGGGCTCTGCACCAGACCGCTCAATGGCGGCGACGAGTACGGCTTCGAGGCGTTGACGCTGGCGTCGAAGCGTCTCGCGCAGTTGGTCGTCAACAGGCTCTGGCAGTGGCGCCACCCGAGCACGCCGATAGGCCAGGCCATGGTCCTCGCGTTCAATGCTGAACTTCTCGACCCCGCGCAGCACGATGTTGTAACGCCCGTCCTCCAGGCGCTCGGAATGCGTGATGACGCCGGCGCAGCCGACGGTGTACACCGGTGGTGTGCCTTCATAGTCGGCCTCGTGGCCAGGCCGCAGCAGCGTCATGCCAATCATGCGGTCCCCGGTCAGGGCATCCGCCACCAGGGCACGGTAGCGTGCCTCGAAGATGTGCAGCGGCAGGAAGACGTTCGGGAACAGCACCGTGCCGGGCAGCGGGAAGAGCGGAAGGTCTTGCGGCAGCATGATCAGTGGATGGTACGGGTCTTCCGATTCATGTAATCCGTCAGCACATACTGGCCCAGCGTCTGTGGCGTCGTGAAGTAGGCTTTGCCGTGGCAGATGGCGGCCACGCGGCGGACGAACGCCACCAGGTCCGGGTCTCTCGCCAGCATGAAGGTGTTGATCATGATGCCGGCTTTGCCGCAGGCTGCCACCTCGGCGAAGGTCTCCGACACGACGTGCGGATCGAGGCCGAAGGCATTCTTGTAAATCTGGCCGTCCGGCCGTGTGATCGCGGAAGGCTTGCCGTCCGTGATCATGATGATCTGGCGCATGTCCTTGCGCTGCCGCTCCAGAATGCGTCTCGCCAGCCGGAGTCCTTCTCGCGTGTTGGTGTAGTAAGGGCCAACCCGCACACGCCCCAGCTGCTTCAGGGGAATCTCTTCGGCCGAATCGTGAAAGAGCACGGCATGGAGCGTGTCGCCAGGGTACTGGGTCCGAATGAGGTGGGACAGGGCCAGCGCCACTTGCTTGGCCGGCGTGAACCGGTCCTCGCCATACAGAATCATGCTGTGGCTGCAGTCGAGCATGATGACTGTGGCACACGAGCTCTGAAATTCAGACTGTGCCACCATCAGGTCTTCGTAGGTGACATCGAGCCCGTGAGCGTGAGTGCCGGCCAGCACGTCGCCTTCTGCGTGCAGCCGCCTGACCGTGTTCAGGATGGTGCCGCTGGGGTCGAGATTGAGCGTGTCGCCGAACTCGTAGGGCTTCGACGCTGCGCCCGCATCGACGCCGGTCGACAGGGCATGGGTGTCATGGCGTCCCGCACTGCTGCGCCCCATCGAACCCAGCAGATCGCGAAGCGCCCGGAAGCCCAGGAAGTCCAGGGCCTTGTCGGTGACCTCGAACCTCGTCGGGGGGGGCGGCGCGGTCCCGTCGTCGACGGACGCGCCTGCGCGCTGTGCCCGCTCGGCGTCCAGGTCAGGCGCCGGGGTGAGGAAGCCTTCGTCCATCATCCGCTCGATGAGTTGCTGGACCAGCGTCTCCAGTTGCTCGCGGGCCCGACGCTGATCCTCGTCCGTGCCGTCGCCGAGCAGTCGTTCGATCGCCTCCTCTGACAGTACGCCACCACTGAAGAGCGCGTCGAGAATGGCATCGTGCAACGCGTCCATCGTACGGTCGTCGTCGTTCGACGGGTCGCCCCAGGGATTGAAGCCGCTCGACAGCAGCAGCTCCGACAACTTCGACAGCAGGTCGTCGAGGTCGACGTCGTCGAGCAGGGTGCCGGTGTACTTCGAGTACCGGTACTTCATCAGTTGTAGTACTTCTTCTTTCCGCCGGTGGGTGCGTGGTCGTCCATCGGTGACTCCTGCCGCGCCGGGCGCCTGGGTGTGGGTTCCGTGGCGTGGAAGCCGCGTTCGTCACTACGACTGAGCTTCCGTGTCGCGCACAGACCTTCCAGGACGAAGTCGACACCGGCAGCCAGCAGCGGTTCAGGTGCGTCGGCTGGCACACCAGCCTCCGCCGTCAACTCAATCAGGCCTTGCACGTCCCGGGCGCACGCCACGACATCACGTGCCGGCATGGCATCCGACAACTGGAGCGTGCCCCCCAGGTCAAACCATTCGATGACGCGTCGCGCATCCAGATGCGACAGGTAGCCATCCGCAACCGTTGCCACGGCGGCACGAATCAAATCGCGCGCCACGGTCTCGGCGCCCTTCAGTTCACCTTCATATTCCAGTTCGAACTTGCCCGTGATGGACGGCGAGGCGGCATAGATGTCTGTGACGCGCGCCACCGCGACGCCCTCCTGGCAGACCAGCGCGCGGCGTTCGGCGTTGGATACCACGTTTTCCATGACCGAAATCGGCAGGCGCTGACTCACGCCTGAGCGCTTGTCCACACGGCGATCCTGTCTGGCCTGGAACGCGATCTCCTCGATGACCTCTGCGACGAAGGACGGGATCTCCACGTCTGGCGCATGTCCATCTCGCCGCACCCAGGCCTCCTGGGCCGTGATCGACATGGCGAGACCGCGTCCGGTCGGGTAGTGCGTCCGAATTTCCGAGCCAATCCTGTCCTTGAGCGGTGTGATGATCTTCCCGCGCGCGGTGTAGTCCTCGGGGTTGGCCGTAAAGGCCATCAGCACATCAAGGGGTAACCGGACCGGGTAGCCCTTGATCTGGACGTCGCCCTCCTGGAGGATGTTGAACAGACCCACCTGAATCTTGCCGGACAGGTCGGGCAGTTCGTTGATGGCGAAGATGCACCGGTTCGCGCGAGGCAGCAGGCCGTAATGCATGGTCAGCTCGCTGGACAGCTGCAGGCCTGCCCGGGCGGCCTTGATGGGATCGATATCGCCGACCATGTCGGCGATGGTGACGTCCGGGGTGGCGAGTTTCTCCACATATCGTGCGTCCCGCTCGAGCCAGCCGATGGGCGTCGCATCACCCTCGGCGGCAATGCGCGCTCGACAGCTGGCACAGATGGGGGCCAGCGGGTCGTCGTTGATCTCGCAGCCGGGCATCACGGGAATGGCATCGTCGAGGAGTGTTGCCAGCTCGCGGAGCAGGCGCGTCTTGGCCTGGCCACGAAGACCCAGCAGGATGAAGCTGTGCTGGGACAGGAGGGCGTTGACCAGTTGGGGAATGACGGTGTCATCGTAGCCGACGATGCCTGGGAACAGCGGACTGCCCTTCCGCAGGCGGCCAATCAGGTTCTCCCGTACCTCCTGTTGTACGCTTCGATAGGGGACAAGGCCGGCCGCTACGGCCTGCCGGAGGTCTCCACGCGTCTCGATGGTGTGACGGGTCATAGGGCATTCTAGCGTTCGATGAGCTTTTTCCAGCATGGCGGTCCTCAGGTGTTCGCGCACCGCGGGGGGCGGGCCCTCGGCCCGGAGAACACGATCGAGGCGTTCGAGCGAGGCCTCCGCGCGGGCGCCGACGGCCTGGAACTGGACGTGCGCCTGTCCGCAGATGGTCAACCTGTGGTCATTCACGATGCCACCCTCGATCGAACCACAGACGCCGTCGGACCGGTTCGTCGACGAACGGCTGCGGAACTGGCTCGCGTCGACGCTGCGGCCAGATTCGAACAGGAGGGACGCCTGCCGCTGTGCGGCACCGGGATCGGCATCCCGACGCTGGCCGAGGTGCTGGACCGCTTTCCGGACCGTCGGGTCATCATCGAAATGAAGGACAACCTGACGGAACTGGGCGAGGCCGTCGCACGACTGGTGCGCAGGGCGAACGCCGTGGAGCGGGTGTGTGCGGCGGGCTTCGGGCCCCTGCCCCTGAGGGCTGCCAGGCGACTCCTTCCGGAGATGGCCACGTCGGCCTGTCAGTCGGAGGTCAGGATGGCGCTCTATCGCTCGTGGGCGATGTGGCCTGTGAAGAGGCCACCGTATCAGGGTTATCAGGTTCCTGAGTCGGCGGGGCGCCTTCGGGTGGTGTCACCGCGCTTTGTCCGCCATGCTCGGGATGCGGGACTGCAGGTACAGGTATGGACCGTGGACCACGAGGCCGATATGCGCCGACTCCTGGAGTGGGGCGTCCACGCCCTGATTACGGACCGGCCGGACGTGGCTGCCGAGATCGTCGGCCAGCGACGGAAGGACCAGTAGAGGAGAGATGACGCCGGACCTCGGCGAAGACGTCGTCCATCATGTCGGCCGTCAGACGGCCTGTGTTCGTGTTCTGACGGCTCGGGTGATAACACCCGACCAGCATTGGCAGCCCCGCGCCGAGGTGTGCGGTCGACCCATGGCTGAAGCGTGGTCGAGGGTGCGGTATCCGGCCTCGCTCCCGCAGCAGCTGGAGCCACGCGTCGAACGCAATACGACCCAGGGCCACCACGACCTGCACGCGGGGCAGGGCACGCAGTTCGGCGTCGAAGTGGACGAGACACCTGGTGATCTCCTCTGGCGTCGGCTTGTTATCCGGAGGGGCGCACCGGACGGCCGCGAGCATGTAGGCATCCGTGAGTGCAAGGCCGTCATCGGCGCGTTGAGACGTCGGCTGACTGGCGAAGCCGGCACGGTGCAGCGCAGCCATCAGGAAATCTCCAGAGCCCCCGACGCCGTCTCCGGTGAACACGCGGCCGGTGCGATTGGCCCCATGGGCGGCTGGAGCCAGACCCACCAGGAGGAGTCTGGCGCGCGGGTCGCCAAATCCGGGAACCGGTTGACCCCAGTAGGCGTCTTCCCGATAGGCACGCCTGCGCACCCGGGCGACCTGCTGGCAGTGGGCGAGGAGGCGCGGACA
>JAKFYA010000318.1 GCA_021731095.1 Acidobacteriota bacterium
CCGTTCCCGGACGCCGACCAGTTCCCGCCTGAACACCCGCTGGGGGAACCAGTCACGGTCGCACCCTGCGCCCCCCCCGCTGAGGTAACACTCACTGAACCTGGGCTCAGAGAGAAGCCTGAGCAAGTGGGTGGGGCGGAAGGAGTGGTTACCAGGAGGCTCACATCATCGATGCGAAATACCGTAGGTAGGGAGATGTCAGTCGTCCCGGTGAAGTTGAGGCGAATGGTCTGGCCGGCGTACGAAAGAAGGTTGACAGACCTTTGAAGGTATCCGCTGGTCTTTGAGAGGTTGGACAGGACAGCGACTGGCCCAAGATAACTTCCGGCGGAGTTCTGAATCGTTACGTTCAGGACATCGTACGCCGTCGACGTATCTGTCTCTTGCGTGGTGATGTTGTTCCAGAAGCTCAGCAGAGCTGACGTGGCGTTTGCGGGTATCGTTACCGTCTGCGACAGGCTGCCAACGAGGTTATTGCCCCCAGCACCATCACTGCCAGAGAAATAGGCGTAGCCCGAACAACTGCGACAGTTAGAGAAACGCGAGTCTGCGAAGAAACTTCCGGATACCGACCAACCGCTCGATCCGGATGCGAACGACCCGTTGGTGATCAACTCGGTGCTGGTCGCTGCCGCCCCGCCCTGAGCAACCGACACCGTGCCGCCTGCAATCGCTGCGCTTGCGGAGCGGGCTGACGTTGAGGTGTTCTGCAACCACGACACTGTCGCAGAACCAGACCCACTTCCACTCGATGGGGACACACTCAGCCAGGAGCCGTTCCCAGACGTAGTCCAACTGCCTCCGGAACAGCCGCTTGGAACTCCCGAGATCGTCACGCCCGCAGATCCAGCTGCCGAGGCAGGCCCCATCGATGCCGGACTGATCGAGAAGCTCGCGCAGCTCGAAGCTGCCGTACCGTTCTGAGTGACTGTGACGCTCTTCCCAGCGATCACGGCGGTGGCCGACCGTGACGAATTCGACACATTCTGCGTCCACGAAAGCGTCACTGCGCCAGATCCACTCCCGCTGGCTGGAGATACGGTGAGCCAAGAGCCATTTCCAGCCGCGGTCCAACTCCCGCCGGCACAACCATTCGGAGCTCCCGTGACGGTAATGCCAGAGGAACTGGCTCCCGCGGCTGCACTCACCGAGCTCGATCCGATTGAAAAAGTCGTACACGCAGTTGTGGGATGTGTCGTCGCCCAAAACAACTGATAGAGCGCCGCTACATAGCCAATGGCCCTTGCCTCCAGCTGTGGCTGCTGAAATGAAGAGAGCACGCTCGAAGGAACGACCGAGAACCTGCCACCGTACAGCTGTGCATCGTCAATAGTTGAGTATGAATGCGTGCCCTTGTTGTCAACGACAACGAGCACGTCATACTTCGTCTCGAGAAGACTCGATTCATCGAACCCATCCACGATGCCTGGGGACAAGTAGATGTAATCATTGCCGCTTGGGCTCCTCTCGTCAGACGCGTAGTCGACATTCAACTCAAGTGCTTGAATGTCATTTGTTGAGGAGAGAACTCCGTTTGTGGTCTGCCTGTACCACTTGACCGACGTGGGGACATTGACCAGGTCGTGCGAGAGGGCTACGCGGCCCTTGAAACTGTTATATCGGCTGTGCTGCGACGTGCTCTCAGCTCCGCAGGGCGACACCTCGCACAACCAGTGCCCGCTATCGTCGCTGTCAAATTGGCGCCCCCAGAGAGCAAGGTTATAGAACAGCTTGTTAACATCCGCATTGCCGGTCGACGAAAGGCTAGACGGGAGGTCAGTGAGGGACGCAATTACCGGAATCTCTGTGTTGGGGGAGCCCTCGTTGATTCTCTCGTGTACGGGCGTGCTCCCAAAGGCCATCCAGGTTTCATAGGAGTCGTCTCCGAAACGATGCTGATCCAAGTGCGTATGAGCTGGCGAGGCCATATCTTCCAGCAAGTGGGCAGCGCGTCCTAGATACCAATACGCAAGGCGCTTTTCACTCGCCGTTCCAGCCTGATAGTGACTCGTTGCGGCGGCCCACAAGTACTGCGCTTTCTCAGGCGCACTCTCGTATGCCAAGAAGCCGTCGGACCACTTGGTATCTGGGAACCAAAAGTGCTGAAGCGAACGGTCCACCGCATCCCAATAAGGGTTTGGCCTTACATTCAAGCATTCATGGCCGATGTCATCCTCCTCCGCCATGCCTTCAAGTAGGGTGGTGCCGCTATCTGCACCCGCGCATGTCTGGTAGACCGTATTGGGGTACACCCCCAGGGCGCCCAGCGATGCGACCTCCGTCGCGAACGCTCCCGCTCCAAGCTTGGCGTACGCCTTGTACCCGATCCACGTGTGAGCCGGCACCTCGTATCGGGCGGTCATTCCGCCCTTGCTGTCGACGTCATAGGCGACAGTCAGGCGCCTAGAGTTGTCGGCGACACTAATCTCGCCTGGCGCAGCCATAACCTCAGCCGTGATGTCAAATCGTGAGCCGCCTGATATCGGGGGCAGCCAACTCGCACGCAGTTCGAACCGTTCACCTGGGGCCAGGCTTTTCGGCGATGCCAAAGCCTTGAGCGCTTCCTGATTCACCGAGAATCGAACAGTGACGTTGGTCTCCTCCTCTGTGCCGCGATTCTCAATGGTGGCGACAATTTCCGTAGACTGACCGGGACTAAGCTTCACTTGGCCAATGCCTAGACCGACCATCGACAAGTCGTGGGTGACCCGCGCAGGAGTGGTTACGTGCCTCGCTGCGACTACCAGGCCGGCGCCGAAGACAGAGTCTCGGCCCGGCTCTCCCAGATCCTGGGATGCAGCCTTCATCGACTGGGCGACTTGGTCTGCCTGGATGGTCGGCTGGCTTGCCACGATAAGAGCTGCTACGCCGGCTACATATGCAGTTGAAGCGGATGTTCCGGTAACAGTTGCGTAGGTCCCGTCGAGACCGGTCGTGACAATCCCGACGCCTGGGGCCGCGAAGGCCACGTGCGGTCCTCTATTCGACAACGCCCAGATCGTGTCATCGGGCCCAGTCGCGGCCACAGCCAGCACTCCAGCACAAGCGGCGGGATAGATCGGCCTATCGCTAGCTTCATTTCCAGCCGCCGCAACCACCAGAGAGCCAGACATTGTGGCAACGTCGATCGCCTGTTGCAGCAGCGCCGACTCTACGGTGCCGCCAAAGCTCAGGTTGATGACGTTCGCTTTGTGGCTGGCAGCGTAGAGCACGCCCTCAATGGCGTCAGCGTAGGTTCCCGCGCCTTGAGCACTCAATACCTTGATGGGCATGACACGACAGCCAGGGCACACACCCGCGACGCCGATGCCATTGCCTGCGAGGGCTGCGATGATTCCCGCCATCGCTGTGCCGTGCCCGTGATCATCGGTTGGGGGCTGCGTGGGATTCAGCACGTTCGCCCCTGCTACCAACTGGCCCTGAAGGTCGGGATGTGACGTGTCTACGCCAGTGTCCACCACCGCAATAACTATTTCGGCTCGTCCGGAGGTCTCAGCCCAGGCATCAGGAATGCCGATGCGGCGAAGGCCCCACTGCTGGTTGAATAGCGGATCGTTCGGGGCCGAAGGTGGGAGCTGAAACGGCCGAACGAGCGGGTTCGCCTCAATCGCCTGGATTGCGGAGTTACGCTGCTGCTCGGCGAGGAAGGATGCTACCGACTGGGATGCGGAAATTCGCAAGCGATACAGTCGAAGGGCCGGCAGAACGCGCAGGACCTCAGCGCCGAGGCGCTGGATCTCTCGCACGATCTCCTCTTCCGAAAAGGTTGGAGCAAAGCGCACCAAAACTTCCCTCGGCGCAATGTCCTCTGGGCCTGCAGCGCCTACCTGAACTGGCGCCGGCAGTGCCGCCATCGCACCACCATTTCGTGACAGCCGCTGGCTAGTCCAGAGGTCACGTTCGGCAGGGGCCTGCGCAGGTCGAAAGGCCCACGCGTAGTCACTGGCGTTGGCCGCCGCCAGCAACGCCTCCAGCACACCCTCCAGTGACGCTCCATCGAGCGCCAGCGTAACCGGCAATTGCGCAAGTTCAGGGCTCAGGCGAATTTCGACGCCCATCACCCGGACTAGTTCATCAACAATCCGCTGGAACCGCGTGTCTCGAGCGCGAACCGCGATTATGCCATTGGCAAGCCTCGCCGCAAGCGGCTCGGACGGAGCCGATGCCCGATTCTCCTCGTGTGGCGGCGCAACCCCCACCCGCGCGCGCCCGCCGCAGGCGGACACGAGCAGCAACAACCCCATCGGCAGGGTCCACAAGGCCGCGGATCGATGGCAATTCATGTTCACAATGCCGATCACTGCCTCTAACGCTGCGACTGCTAACTTCCCGACGTCCCCCGTGTTGGGTAGCACCCGGGTTGTGGGGCGTGAGGGTGACTGTACTCCGTTCGGGCGCCAAGTGCATGGCGCGGAGTGCGGGCGTCAGCCCGCCCGCGCGCCGGGCTCGCATGGCTCCCGGCGAGGAACCTCTCAGGGATGTGGACGACGAACCGGACGTGGCCGGACGGGAGCCGACGTGCAGCCGGTGCGGGCAAGATAGTCGACCAGTTGCTCGCCGGCCGTGAAGAGATCCTGCTCATTGACGATGTTGTAGCGGTCGAAGATGCACCGCGTCCGGTGACCGGTCAGCGTCATCGCCACGCGCTCAGGCACCCCCGCCCGGATGAAGTTGCGCGCGGCGGTGCGGCGGCAGTCGTGGAGAAGGCGTCCTGGCAGTTTCGCTTTGACGCACGCTCGCCGAAACGCTGTCCGCCAATCCCGCACAGTCACGCCGTCGCGCTCGAACACCAAGTGCGATCCCTTCCGTCGCTTGGCGTGCCGCCGGCGGAGGACGGCGAGCAGCGGGGCGGAGAGGGGGAGGATGCGACCGACCCCGGTCTTGGAGCGGTCCGGCGCCAGGCGGTCGACGCCGCCCTTGAGATCGACTTCGCCCCACGTGAGGTCGAGGATCTCCTGCTTCCGCCACCCGGAGTAGTAGGCGAAGTCCAGCACGTCCTGGAACGGTGGGGGCAGATGGCGGCGGACCTTCTCGTAGTCACGGTGCTCGAAGAACCCCTGGCGCGGCTGGCTCTCCTTCAGCCGACCGGGCAGCATCGGGGCGGCGTCGAGC
>JAKFYA010000421.1 GCA_021731095.1 Acidobacteriota bacterium
CACGCACGGCAGCCGCGTTGAGGTGGCCCGTCCCCTGGCCGGCAGTGCCACGGCACTCGTCGAATGGTTCGAGAATCGTCCCGAAGGGCTGGAGCAGGGCTTCACGCTTCAGACGCGGCCCGCAGAGAATGCCGCCGGCGACCTGCTCCGTCTGACGCTGTCGCTCGATGGCTCGTTGACGCCTCAGCTTCGCGACGGCGCGGCAGGCATCGCGCTGCTCGACGAGCACGGTGCGTCCGTCCTCCGCTATGACCACCTCTCAGTGGTGGACGCAACGGGCCGCAGGATGCCGAGTCACTTCGAGGTTGCAGACCGCACGGTCGCGATCCTCGTAGCTGATTCGGACGCGCAATACCCGCTCACCATCGACCCGCTTCTCGCGCAGGAGGCCTATGTCAAGGCATCGAACACCGGTGCGGGTGATGAATTCGGCGAGGCCGTGGCCATTTCGGGCAACACCGTCGTGGTGGGCGCCCCGTCTGAGGACAGCAGCGGGACTGGCGTGAACGGTGCCGAGGGCAATGATGACGCGTCGCAGTCTGGTGCCGCCTACGTCTTCGTGCGGAGCGGGAACACCTGGACGCAGCAGGCGTACCTGAAGGCCTCGAATGCGGAGGCTGGTGACAGGTTTGGGTACGCGGTCGCCATTGACGGTGACACAGTCGTGGTGTCGGCGTTGCTTGAGGCCAGCGCGGCCACCGGTGTCAACGGCAACGAGGCGGACAACTCGGCCGTCAATGCCGGCGCCGCCTACGTCTTCGTCCGGAATGTCGCGACCTGGTCGCAGCAGGCCTACCTGAAGCCCTCCAACACCCAGGGGGAGTATCAGTTCGGCCGCTCGGTCAGCGTGTCTGGTGACCGCGTGGCGGTGGGCGCGGCAACGGAATTCAATTCGGCGACTGGGGTCAATGGCAATCAGAACGAGGGCGTTCTGGGCGGTGCCGGCGCCGTGTACATGTTTGGCAGAAGTGGAGCGACCTGGACTCAGGAGGCCTACATCAAGGCGTCGAATACCGGCTTCGGCGACAATTTCGGCTACGCAGTGGCCCTGCATGGCGCCACGCTGGTGGTTGGTGCGCCCGGCGAGGATAGCGATGCGGTCGGTGTGAATGGTGCGCAGGGCGACATCCCGTCCTACCAGGATTCCGGTGCGGCGTATGTGTTCGGGTGGAATGGCACCTCATGGGCGCAAGACGCCTACCTGAAGGCCTCGAATACAGGACTTCAGAGTCAGTTCGGAGCGGCAGTCGCCATCTCCGGGAACACGCTTGTGGTTGGTGCGATTGCCGAGAACAGTGGCTCGGCAGGCGTCAACGGCGAGCAGTCCAACCAGGACGCTCCCTTCTCCGGCGCCGCCTATGTGTTCGTGCGCGAGATTGGCGTCTGGTCGCAACAGGCCTACCTCAAAGCCTCAAACCCGGGTGTCTTTGACTCGTTCGGCATCAGCGTGGCGGTCGACGGCGAAGCCATCATCGTCGGGGCCCATCAGGAGTCCAGCGCTGCCACGGGCGTCGACGGCAACGAAGCCGACAATTCTGCCAATGCGTCAGGGGCGGCCTATGGGTTCCGGCGGTCAGGTGCCACCTGGACTCAGGCGGCGTACTTCAAGGCGAACAACACCGAGGAGTTCGATTTCTTCGGTATCGGTGTGGGCGTGTCTGGCGACTTGGTCGTGGTGGGCGCTCTCTTCGAGGACAGTGCCGCGACCGGTGTGAATGGCGACGATCTGGACAACAACGCGCCCAATGCGGGCGCCGCCTATGTGTTCAGTGTCAGCAACCAGCCGCCCGTGGCGAATCCCGGTCCCAATCAGAACCTGACCACAACCTCAACGTCGAACGTGACCCTCGACGGCTCGGCCAGCTCGGATGGCAACGGCGACACACTCACGTATGAGTGGCGGAACGGCAGCAACGTTGTGGTCGGGACCACGGCGACGGTGAACCTGACTCTCGGCATCGGGAACCATGTCTTCACCTTGACCGTGGACGACGGCCAGGGCGAGACCGACACCGCCGACGTGACGATCAGTGTGCGCGGTATCCCGGTGATCACCTGGGCGCCGCCGGCTCCGATTTCGGCGGGCACGCCTCTGAGCGCCGTGCAGCTCAACGCGTCGGCCAATGTCCCCGGCGCGTTCACCTATACGCCTGCGGCTGGCACGGTGCTGGGTGTGGGCAACGGCCACAACCTGCACGTGGATTTCACGCCCACCAATCCGCAGTACAACACGGGCTTTGCCGATCGCCTGATTGATGTGCTGCCTGCGGCGGCCACCAACGTGACCGGTCAGGTGAGCTTCGTGCTCAGCTCGATGCGTCAGATTGTGCCGGGTGTGTCACGGCAGGCCGCGCGCATCATCCTGACGGGACCGACACCCATCGCTGGGCCGATCTCGCTGGTGTTCGACAACCTGCCGCCCAGCGTGACGCTGGTGGGCGCCACGGGCACCACCACGGCCTGCAGCGGCCCCAGTGGGCAGGTCTACGTGAACGTGCCGGTGGGTGGGGACAATGTGTTCAGCGCGTCGGACGGTGGACGCCTGACGCTGCAGTTCACGCACCCGCACAAGTTCCCGATCACCTACACGCCGCGGGTGCTGGCCGGAACAGGCTGCCGCTAGGCCAGTAGACGACAGGGTAGAGGCAGTAAGTAGGGCGGTCGTGCCACCGGGCACGGCCGCCCTTTTTCGTGCTGGCGGCTGTTGGATGGTGGTGCGCGTGGTGGGCGAATGCTGTGGGAGCGTCTGTCAGCGGAAGATAGCCAGCGACAGCGCCATGCCGATGCCGATGGCGATGACGGCGACCCGCACGGCCTGACGACCAATACGGCGGGCAAAGCCGGCGCCCCACATGCCACCGGCAATCGAGCCGGCAATCAGTGGCACGGCCTGCCACCAGCTCACCATGCCCATCATCACGAAGTAGAGGGCCGCCACGCCGTTGATGAAGAGCGCCAGGAACGTCTTGATGGCGTTCATCTCGTGGATATCATCCATGCCCATGATGCCGAGCGCGGCCAGCATCAGAATGCCCATGCCGGCGCCGAAGTAGCCGCCGTAGATGCTGACGCCGAGCTGGAACAGCATCACGCCGGCCATCCAGCCGCGCGTGTGGGGCGCGTGCTGGCCAGGCCCGAAGCGACGCTGGATCGGATCCTGGACGGCAAAGAGGATGGTGGCAAAGAGAATCAGCAGCGGGACGAGCTGGTCAAAGAGTGGCGGGGGTGTCAGGCGTAGCAGAACGGCGCCCGTGATACCGCCCACGATGCTGGGCAGGGCCAGCAGATAGAAGCGCGGATTGACCGCCTTCAGCTCCTGTCGGTAGCCCCACATCGCACCCATCGAGCCAGGCCAGATGGACACCGTGCTGGTGGCATTGGCCGTGACAGACGGGAGCCCCAGCCACACCAGCGCGGGGAAGGTGAGCAGGGTCCCACCGCCCGCAACGGAGTTGATGGCGCCGGCCAGAAAGGCCGCAGCAAACGCGACGAGTACACCCGTGATCACTCGTCGCGCCCGGGGTCAGCCTTCGATGAGCTTGGAGTCGTCGCCTTTGATCGGCCGCTTCGGGCGGAGCGACGGGTCGTGCGCGCCCTCGTCACCGTGCGTGCCCTTGTCAGGCATCCGGGTGAGGGTTTCGCGAAAGACGCCCCCGCCCCCCGCCACGGTCCACTCGCCAGTCATCTTCTTGCCACTATCGATTTTGTAGACCACCACGCCAGAGGTCGAGCCCCCGTAGTAGCTGACGGCCAGCACGCCGTTGGTGACGATGCCGACGCCCAGAGAACTCTCGGCAGAGGTGGGGAAGGTCCACTTCAGCTCGAAGGCGTCCTCGTTGCGGACGATCTCGACGATGCCACGATAGGGGCGTCCTTCAGCATTGACCCCGTCGCAGATGTACATGCCCGACACGTCAGGCGCCTCTGCGGCACGGGCCGGGGTAGTCGTGAGTCCGGACAGGCAGGTCGTCAACAGGACCAGCAGGGACAGGCGGGCCATGGTCAGCTCCTCTCGGCGTGGGTGGCGTGCATGCCAATCACACCAGCAATGCGCGCGCCATTCGCCCGTGATGAGCGAAAGGAGCCGTAGTTGCCGTAGACTACCGAGCACAGTTTACGCGAATGTCGCCCTCCCTCCAGCCGTATTTTGCCGTGCTGCGTGCGTGGTTGTCGGCGCTGACGCTGGTTCTGGGCGTCGCGGCCCTTGGGTACAGCGCTGTACCGGCGGCGGCCGAGGGTGACGAACTTGTCGAAGTCCTGTCACGCGTCGGTGCGTACGTCGGCCGGTACTTTGCCAGGGCAGGCGCCGTGATGAGCCGGGAAACGGTCACGCGCCAGCCTCTCGGGCACGACCTGACCCCAGAGGGTCACGGTCGTCGGCTCGAGTACGACCTGCGGGTCGAGTGGGAGCCCAGTGTCGATGGGACGCCGGTGGCGGGCCGGATGCTGCGCACGCTGCTGCGTGTCGACGGCCGGGCCCCGAAGCCTGGCGATGACGGGGAGTGCACAGACCCAGCGACCGATGTGCCGGAGCCACTGTCCATGTTCCTGCCAGCTCGACAGGGGGACTATCGCTTCACACTCCGCGGCACCGGGAACGTGAATGGCCGTCGCGCGCGCATCCTGGACTATCGCGAAGTCGCGCGCGGCGAACCGGAGATTGCCTGGAAGGAGTCGTGCGTGTCGGTGAATCTGCCAGGCCGGGGCACCGGACGCGCCTGGGTGGACCCGGCGTCAGGCGAGGTCCTGCGCCTTGATGAATTCGTCGGTGGGCCAGTCGAAATTGAAGTGCCGAAGGCCCAGCTGCGGCCCGGCCTGGAGCGCTACATGGTCTTCGAGCGCTCCAACGTCTCCATTCGCTACAAGCCGGTGACCTTCCATGAGCCCGAGGAGACCTTGCTGATGCCAGCCTCCATCGACACGCTGGCAGAGTGGCGGCACTCGGGCACGCTGCGCTACCGGATTACGCAGACCTTCACCAACTATCGTCGGTTCGTGACCGGAGGGCGTCTTGTGGTGGAGGAGGCGCCGGGTGGCGCAGTCCGCAACTGAGAAAGCACGGCTCGCGCTGCACGCGTAGGCGCGGGGCAAGGGCT
>JAKFYA010000149.1 GCA_021731095.1 Acidobacteriota bacterium
ACTGAAGACCAAGCCGACCCAGCACAGCGTGCGCGACCTGCGCTCCATCGGCATCCAGCCGGACATCCTGCTCTGCCGGACGGACCACTTCCTTGACGCCGACATCAAGCGGAAGATCGCCCTGTTCTGCGACGTCGACCAGGAGGCGGTGATTACCGCCCTCGACGTGCCGACCATCTACGAGGTGCCGCTCGTGCTTGCCGACGAGGGCATCGACCGGATCGTCCTCAAGCTGCTCAGTCTTCCGATGACGGAACGGAAGAGCGAGGCCTGGGAAGCGCTGGTGCAACGGATCAAGCACCCATCAGACGAACTGACCATTCATGTGGTGGGCAAGTACACCGGCTATGAAGACTCCTACAAGAGCCTGAACGAAGCGCTCTTCCACGGCGGATTCGCGCAAGGCGTGAAGGTGCGCATGCAGTGGGTGGAGGCCGAGGCCCTCGAGAAGGAGGGCGGCGAAGCCCTGCTCGATGGTGCGCATGGCGTGCTGGTGCCGGGCGGGTTCGGTCTGCGAGGCACGCGCGGCATGATGAAGGCGGCCGAGTACGCCCGTACTCGCAACATTCCGTACTTCGGCATCTGCTACGGCTTCCAGTGGTCAACCGTCGAATTCGCCCGCAACGTCTGCGGCCTCACCGACGCCGATTCAACGGAGTGCAACGAGGACACGCCCCACAAGGTCATCTACAAGCTCCGCGATCTTCTGGGTGTGGATACCCTCGGCGGCACCATGCGCCTTGGCAGCTACCCGTGCGACCTGGCGCCCGGTTCCCTGGCGGCGCGCATCTATGGCTCGGCACAGATTCACGAACGCCACCGCCATCGGTACGAGTTCAACCGGCAGTACGAAGCGACGCTGGCCGAGCACGGCATGCAGATATCCGGGCGGTCGCCTGACGGCAAGTTCGTGGAAATCGCCGAACTGCCAGACCACCCCTGGTATGTCGCCGTGCAGTTCCACCCCGAGTTCCAGTCGCGTCCGCTCACGCCGCACCCGCTCTTCGCGAGCTTCGTCAAGGCGAGTCAGGCGCACAAGCATGGCCGTCTCGCGCCGACCTCGGCCGGAAACGCGGGCTAGCCACATGGACCCTGCCGCTGTTCCGGTCGTTCACGTCGGGCCAGTCGCCTTCGGCGGCGGTCACCCGCTGGCCCTCATCGCCGGCCCCTGTGTGATCGAGAGCGCCGACCATGCCCTGGCGATGGCTCGCGCCATCGGGGCCATCGCGGCGCGGGTGGGCGTGCCGTACATCTTCAAGGCCTCCTACGACAAGGCCAACCGCACCTCCGTCTCGTCCTTTCGTGGCCCTGGCCTCGACGCAGGTCTCCGAATCCTGGCCGATGTGAAGGCGGCCACCGGCCTGCCAGTGCTGACCGATATTCACGAGGCGCACGAAGCGGCCCCGGCAGCCGAGGTCGTGGACGTGCTGCAGATTCCGGCGTTTCTCTGCCGTCAGACCGACCTGCTGCTCGCTGCCGCCCGAACGGGCAAGCCGGTGAACGTCAAGAAAGGGCAGTTCATGGCCCCGCTCGACATGAAGCATGTGGCCGCCAAGCTCACCTCCACTGGCAACACCGGCGTCATTCTGACCGAGCGTGGCGCCAGCTTCGGGTATAACAATCTCGTCGTGGACATGCGTGCCTTCCCGATGATGCGCGAACTGGGCTTCCCGGTCGTCTTCGATGTCACCCACAGCCTGCAGTTGCCGGGCGCCGGGGACGGCGTCTCTGCCGGCATGTCCCAGTACATCGAACCCCTCGCCTCGGCTGGCGTCGGGGTTGGCATCGATGGCCTGTTCATGGAAGTCCACGACGATCCGCCCCGCGCCAAGAGCGACGCCGCCAATGCCCTTCGCCTCGACGCGCTCGAGGCCCTGCTCACCCGCCTGGTCCGCATCGACGCCGCCGTGCGTGGCGTGGCGCCGGCCCAGCCCCGCTGACCCCGATGTCGCAGTCGATTGAGTCAGCCCGCAAGGTTCTCCGCACAGAGGCGCAGGCCATTGCCGCCCTGGTCGACCGGATTGACGCGCGCTTCGAAGCCGCAGTCGACCTGTTGCGGCAGTGCCGGGGGCGGGTGATTGTCACGGGCATGGGCAAGTCGGGCCTGATTTCGCGCAAGATTGCCGCCACGCTGTCCTCCACCGGCACCGCCGCCTTCTTTCTGCATCCGGCGGAGGCCGTGCATGGCGACCTCGGCGTCATCCAGGCCGACGACGTGGTCGTGGCCCTGTCCAACAGTGGCGAGACCGAGGAACTCCTCCGCGTGCTCGACGCCATCCGACGTCTGGGCGCCCGCCTGATTGCTCTGACCGGGAGGGTCGACTCGACGCTCGCGCGTGCGGCCGATGTGGCGCTCGACTGCAGCGTGTCGGAGGAAGCCTGCCCGCTGAATCTGGTTCCGACGGCCAGCACCTCGGCGCAGCTCGCCATGGGGGACGCGCTCGCCATGACGCTGCTGCAGGCGAAGGGCTTCCAGTCTGAGGACTTCGCAAACCTCCATCCGAGTGGCAAGCTGGGACGCCGACTGCGCCGCGTGGGTCAGTTGATGCAGACGGGCGCGCAGATGCCGACGGTCGTGCCTGGCAGCCCGATGCCCGATGTCATCTACGAGATGTCCAGCAAGGGGCTCGGCATGACGTGCGTCGTGGACGACGCCGGTGCGCTGCTGGGGATCATCACCGACGGCGACCTCAGGCGACACATGGCCCGCGTCCCCGACCTCCTGGCCTGCACGGCCGCCGATGTCATGACGCGAGGGGCCGTGACCATCGACGCCAGCCTGCTCGCCACCGAGGCGCTGCTCATCATGGAGCGCCGGAAGATCACCGCCATTGTCGTCGTGGACACCGCCGGCCGGGTCGAGGGAGTGCTCCACCTCCACGCCCTGTGGCGGACGGAGATGATTTAGGTCGCGCCGTGCGCACCGAACTACAGCTGCTGGCCGTGCTGGTGGCCTTGCTGGTGGGCCTGGTGGCCGGCAAGGGCTGGGAGCGTTACAGGCTGAAGGATGGCCGCTGGGTTGACCGCCGCCGTCTGCGCGACACACCGCACTACATGCTGGGCCTGAGCTTTCTGGTCGACCAGCAGGTCGATCAGGCCATCGACGAACTGACCCTCGCGGCTGGTGCGGGCGGACAGGTGCTCGAGATCCAGATGATTCTCGGCAACCTGTATCGCCAGAAGGGCCAGGTCAGCCGTGCCATCACCATTCATCAGGCCCTGCTTCAGCGACCCAGCCTGGCGCCCCTCGAGCATGCCTATGTCCTGCTCTGTCTGGGCCTCGATTTCCGCCATGGCGGTTTCGTCGACCGCGCCTCCGAGGCCTTTCGCGAGGTGCTGCGCATCGACCCGCGGAATCGTCACGCGTTGCTCAACCTGCAGAAGCTCCACGAAGAACAGCACCAGTGGCGCGAGGCCGTGGAGATCAGGTCGCAGCTTGCCAGCCTGGACACGCGGTCTCATGACGACAGCCAGCCCATTCTGGGCTTTCTCCGGAACCAGATCGGTCTCCAGCGGGCAGCGGAAGGCGATGTTGTCGGAGCTATCCGCTCGTTCGAGGAAGCGATCGATGTGGAAGCCCGCACCACGCCGGCTTATCTGAACCTGGGTGACCTTCACGCCAGAGAGGGGCGGCCCGCGGACGCCATCGCCGTCTGGGAGCGACTGGTGGACGCTTCGCCCGACCGCGCCTATCTGGCCTTTGAACGGCTGGAGCAGGCCTTCTACAGTCGGGGCGTACCACAACGTTTCGTGGACCTCTGCCAGCGGCTGATTCGGCAGAACCCCCAGGACTGGCGCGCCCGTCTCGCCCTGTCCCGCCATCTGTCGGCCCAGGACCAGCCACGGCCGGCGTATGAGGTCCTCCTGGAGGCCTTGCCGCACCACCCACATGGGTTGGCCATCCACCAGGAGATCTGGCAGGTGCTCTCAACGCTCGGGCTGGAACCAGCGCTGGTGCAGCGCTATCGCGACTTGGCCCGCGAGGCGGTCTTCTACCTGGATCCCCACGTTTGCACCAGGTGTCGCTACCGGAGCACCGCGCTTCTCTGGCAGTGTCCCCAGTGCCACGACTGGAACAGCTTCGTGGAAGAGCGGACCACGCCCGCCAAGGTGATGGCTGATCTGGCGCGGGAAATCGAGTAGCTCATCCGGTCAGGACCGGGCGAAAATTTCCCGGATGCGCGAAATAGTTCTTGTAGTTTCGGCAGAAATTTTCCTCTAAGCTGAACGGCGTCTCAGGTCTTGGAAAGAGTCCATTGACCTCTGTCAGGAGGAGCACATGCGCCGCGTCTCGTTCATCGTCATGTTCAGTTTTGTCCTTTCGTTCGGCTATGCCCTTCGCGCGGCCGAGGCGCCGTCGCCCGAGTACGTGAAGGCCATGAAGACGCTGGGCGCGGTCGTTGGTGGTCTCTCGAAGCCCGGCGCGTCCGAGGATTTCGAAGCGGTCAAGAAAGCCTCGGCAGAAGCCAAGGCCGCCTTTGCCGTGACCGAGAACTTCTGGAAGGCCAAGGGCGACGCTGAAGCGCTGAAGCTGGCCGAAGCCGGCTCGAAGTACTCAGCCGACCTCGGCGTCGTCGCCAACCTCACCAGCTCCGAGGGTGTGGAAGCGGCAGTCAAGGACATCGCGTCCACCTGCAAGCCGTGCCACGACGGTCACCGCGAGAAGGCGGCCGAAGGCTTCGTCATCAAGTAGCACTGACGCGGGCCGGTCACCTCGTGACCGGCCCGGTCTCGCCTGTCAGTCCCCCGTTTCGCGTCCTGCGAAGGTTCAGGGGCCTCCATCCAGTTCGCTCTCAGTCTTTGGCCTCGGTCGCAGGCCACAGCGTGTCCAGCGCCTCGCAGACCCGCAGAATCTGGGCATCCGTTTCGTCGAGCGTGCCATCTGTCAGGATGACGAAGTCCGCCCGTCTGACCTTGTCAGCCAGGGGCCACTGTGCGGCAATCCTCCGGCGTGCCTCGGTATCAGACAAGCCGTCTCTGGCCATGACCCGGCTGAGCTGGGTGCGCGGCGTACAGGCCGTCACGACGATGCGGTCGTACCCCGCGTCGAACCCCGCCTCAAACAGCAAGGGTACGTCCGCCACCGCATA
>JAKFYA010000021.1 GCA_021731095.1 Acidobacteriota bacterium
AGGGAGCCGGCCCGTTGTCGTGTTGATGGGTGGTGCGGGTCTTAGTACATCCCGCCCATGCCGCCGCCCGGCGCGGCCGGCGCCGCCGGCTTCTCCTCGGGAATTTCGGAGACCAGCGCTTCGGTGGTCAGGAGCAGTGAGGCGATGGACGACGCATTCTGCAGCGCCGAGCGCACCACCTTGGTCGGGTCGATGACGCCGGCCTTCACCAGGTCCTCGTAGACCTCGGTCGCGGCATTGAAGCCCTCGTCCGGGTTCTTGAGTTCCTTGACCTTCGCCACGATGATGGAGCCTTCCTTGCCCGCGTTGGTGGCGATCCAGCGCATCGGCTCTTCAATCGCCCGACGGATGATCTCGAGGCCGACCTTCTGGTCACCTTCGAGCGTCAGGGTGTCGAGCACCGCCGAGGCGCGCACCAGGGCCGTGCCGCCGCCGGGGACGATGCCCTCTTCGGCCGCTGCCTTGGTGGCGTGCATCGCGTCTTCGACGCGCGCCTTCTTTTCCTTCATCTCGCTCTCGGTCGCCGCGCCAACCTTGATGACGGCCACGCCGCCCACCAGCTTGGCCAGACGCTCCTGGAGCTTCTCGCGGTCGTAGTCCGAGGACGTTTCCTCGATCTGGCTGCGGAGCTGCTTGACGCGACCTGCGATGGCGGCCTGCGTGCCGGCGCCCTCGACGATGGTCGTGTTGTCCTTGTCGATGGTGACCTTCTTCGCCTTGCCGAGGTCTTCGACCTTGATGTTCTCGAGCTTGATGCCAAGGTCTTCCGTGATGGCACGGCCGCCCGTGAGGATCGCGATGTCCTCGAGCATCTGCTTGCGGCGATCGCCGAAGCCCGGCGCCTTCACGGCTGCCACCTGGAGGGTGCCGCGGAGCTTGTTGACCACGAGGGTCGCCAGCGCTTCACCATCGACTTCTTCCGCGATGATGAGGAGCGGCTTGCCCGAACGCGCGGCCTGCTCGAGAATCGGGAGCAGGTCCTTCATCGACGAGATCTTCTTCTCGTGGATGAGGATGAGCGGGTTGTCGAGGATGACTTCCATCCGGTCCGGGTCGGTCACGAAGTAGGCGGACAGGTAGCCGCGGTCGAACTGCATGCCCTCGACCACGTCCAGCGTCGTCTCGAGCGTCTTCGACTCTTCAACCGTGATGACGCCGTCCTTGCCAACCTTGTCCATGGCCTCGGCAATGATGTTGCCGATGGTCGCGTCGCTGTTGGCCGAGATGGTGCCGACCTGCGCGATGGTCTTGTTGTCCTTCACCTCGCGGCTCAGCTTGCGGAGCTCACCGGTGATGGCTTCGACGGCCTTCTCGATGCCGCGCTTCAGCTCCATCGGGTTGGCGCCGGCCACGACGTTGCGTGCGCCTTCGCGGTAGATCGCCTGGGCCAGCACGGTCGCGGTGGTGGTGCCGTCGCCTGCGAGGTCGGAGGTCTTGCTCGCCACTTCCTTCACCATCTGGGCGCCCATGTTCTCGAGCGGATCCTTCAGGTCGATCTCCTTGGCGACGGTGACGCCGTCCTTGGTGATCAGGGGGGAGCCGAACTTCTTGTCGAGAACGACGTTGCGGCCCTTCGGGCCGAGCGTCACCTTCACTGCGTCAGCGAGCTGGTTGACGCCGCGCAGGATGGCCTGACGCGACTGTTCGCCGTACGTAATCTGCTTTGCCATGGTTGAGTCGGCTCCTACTTGCTGTCGATGATCGCGAGGACTTCGTCCTCACGCATGATCAGATATTCTTCGGCTTCCACCTTGATTTCCTGGCCGGAGTACTTGCCGAACAGGATGGTGTCGCCTTCCTTGACGTCAAGCGGCTGGCGCGTGCCGTCTTCCTTCACCTTGCCGGCACCGGCGGCAATGACCTTGCCGTGCTGCGGCTTTTCCTTGGCGGCGTCCGGGATGATGATCCCGCCGATCTTCTGTTCGCCTTCGTCCAGGCGCTGGACGATGATGCGGTCGTGTAGTGGTCTGACTTTCATGTCTTCGACTCCAGGCTGTCTGGTAGTTGCGGTCAGGGGACGTAAGGCCCCCGCGTGAAAAACTGTGCCGGGCTCCGCCGGGACACCAGCGGTCGGCGGCCGATGACCTAGCAGTCACCGGGCTCGAGTGCTAATTGTAGCGACCGGACAAAACGGGGTCAAGCCGTTCGACGCAGGTGGTATTCCGCAATCTTCCGGCTGAGGGTGTTGCGGTGGATGCCCAGCAGCTCCGCCGCCCGGCAGAGATTGCCCTGCGCGGTTTCCAGTGCGCGGGCAATGAAGCGCTTCTCGAACTCGCGCTGGGCATCCTCGAAGCGGATGCCCTTGGTGACCATCTCGTCGACGAGTTCCTCGAGGCGTTCGCGCATGGCCATCAGGCCAGATCCTGCCCGGTCAGACGCCGGTAGGCCTCGAGATACTTGTCCCGTGTGCGGACGACCACGTCCTCAGGGAGCGCGGGGACCGGGGGCTGCTTGTTCCAGCGGATCTCTTCGAGATAGTCGCGGACGAACTGCTTGTCGAAGCTTGGTTGCGGCCCGCCGGGGGCGTAGGCATCCGCGGGCCAGTACCGCGACGAGTCCGGCGTCATGACCTCATCAATGAGGAGAATCTCCCCGGACGGCAGGAGGCCGAACTCGAACTTGGTGTCGGCCAGGATGATGCCGCAGGCTTCGGCGTGCGCCCGGCCGTGGGCATAGAGCGCCATGGTCAGCGCCCGCAGACGCGCGACCAGATCGTGGCCGACCACGCGTCCGGCCTCGGCCTCGCTGATGTTGATGTCGTGGCCGCTGGTCGCCTTGGTGGCAGGCGTGAAGATCGGTTCGGGTAGCGCGTCGGACTCCCGGAGGCCGACCGGAAGCACCACGCCACAGACGGCGCCGGTGGCCTGGCCTTCCAGCCCGAACCGGACAGGTAGCCGCGGGCCACGCATTCGATGGCCACCGGTTCGGTCTTGCGTACCAGCATCGTCCGACCGCGCAATGTGTCGAGGTAGGGGTGAAACGGCTCGGGGCAGTCCGCCGGGTCTGTGCTGATCAGGTGGTTCGGCACGATATCCGCTGTCCGGGCGAACCAGAACCTGGACAACTGCGTGAGGACCTTCCCCTTGTCGGGGATGCCGGAGCCCAGCACATAGTCGAAGGCCGAGATGCGGTCCGAGGCGACCATGACGAGCGCATCGCCAGCATCGAACAGGTCGCGGACCTTGCCCTGACGGACAGGCCGCAGCGCACCAAGAGACGGAGAGAGCAGGGGAGCAGGTAGTGACACTGGATGTCCTGATGGGGAAGCGCCATCTTAGCGACAGCGTCAGGTCACCGCAACCGTACGCTAGGGCCTCGGACCCCGCGGTGGACGACCCTGATATATTGTGTGCGCCCGTCATGCGGGCAACTGATGTCGCACACACTGCGTACTGTCGCCGTCTCGGTACTGGCCCTGGCCCTGCTTGGCTGGTTCCTGCGCGACGCCAACCTGGCCAACGTCTGGTTGCGTGTGGCCAGCCTCAGTCTGTGGGACATGGTGCTGGCGACCAGTCTGCTGGCGCCGATGATGCTGATTCGCGCCGTCCGCTGGCGGTGTCTCCTGCGCCCCGTGGGCCCGGCCGGCATCGGCAATGCCATGAAGGCCACGGTCATCGGATTTGCCGTCTCCAACGTACTCCCCGCCAGGGCCGGGGAAGTGCTGCGCCCCTATCTGCTGGCACGGAAAGAGGGACTGCCGGTGGCAGCAGCCTTCGCCACCATCGTCATCGAACGCGTCCTGGATCTGGGGGCGGTGCTGGGTCTGCTGGGTGTCTTTGTCTGGTCGGCCGGGGACATGGGCCTGTCTGCAGGGCTCTACCGCACGGTGGTCATATCCGCCGGACTGGCGACCGTGGCGGCAGTTGTCCTGCTGGTCGTCATGGCGATACTGGCCTCGCACCCCGAACGGATTGCCACGCTGGTTCTGAGAACGCGACGGTTCCTGCCGGGAGGGGTGGCCCAGACCCTCGCCGGCCTGGCGCGGACGTTCAGTGAGGGCCTGGCCATTTCGCGGATGCCCGCGGCGCTGGCGGAAGCCATCTGCTGGTCGTTTCTCCTCTGGGTCTGCATTGCCGCGCAGAGCTGGATGGTGACCAACGCGTTCGGCATCCGCATGCCGCTCACCGGGAGCTTCCTGCTGCAGGCCCTGCTGGTGGTCGGCATCTCGGTGCCGACGCCCGGAGGCGTTGGCGGATTTCACGAGGCGTATCGCCTCGGCACGACAACCTTCTTTGGCGCACAGGGCGATGCCGCAATTGGCGCGGCGCTCGTCCTGCACGCCATGTCGTTCATCCCCACCACCGTGCTGGGGGTGCTGTTCATGTTGCGGGAAGGGCTGAGTCTGCGCCGGCTGAAAGGGCTGGCGGAGACGGTGCCCAGTGAGGAGCTGCCGGTCGCGCCATGAAATGCCCATTCTGTGCCCACCTCGGAGACAAGGTCGTTGATTCGCGCGAGAGCAAGGAAGGCGAAGTCATTCGCCGCCGACGCGAGTGCCTCGACTGCGGGCGGCGCTTCACCAGCTACGAGCGGATCGACGAGATCCCGTACATGGTGGTGAAGAAGGACGGTACCCGGGAGCGTTTCGAACGCCAGAAGCTGGTGTCCGGTCTCCTCAAGGCCTGCGAGAAACGGCCGGTCAGTGTCGGCGCCCTCGAAGGGGTGGCCGATCGCGTCGAAGGCATCCTGCAGGAACGCCCCGAGAAGGAGATGAGCACGCAGGAGGTGGGGGCCGTGGTGATGGACGAACTGCGAAAGCTCGACAAGGTCGCCTACGTCCGGTTTGCATCGGTCTATCGCCACTTCCGGGATCTCGGCGAGTTCATGACCGAACTGAAAGACCTGCTGAACGCCAAAGAGTAAGTCGTGCCGGCCCGTGGACGCACGCCGCTCCGCGATAACACCCGCCTCCTGATCCTGGGCGGCGGTGTCTTGCTGGCCGTCCTGGCCGGACTGCTGACCCTGGCGAACCGGTCGGCGGCTCTGGCGCCGGATTTTCTCACCGAGTTCGTCCTCTACGCGCTGTCGGCCACCAACATCACCATGCTGCTGGTGCTGGCGGTGGTGCTGGCCC